>NZ_JARWOJ010000368.1 GCF_029868625.1 Nocardia neocaledoniensis
GTTCCGCGACTACGGCTACCGCCGCCTGCGCACCAAGGCCCGCCTGAAGTTCCTCATCAAGGACTGGGGCATCGAGAAGTTCCGCCAGGTGCTCGAGGACGAGTACCTGAAGCGCAAGCTCATCGACGGTCCCGCGCCCGACCTGCCCCGCTTACTCATTCACTCGCGCGGGGGGGGGGCGCCGCCGGGCCGCCCCCCCCCGACCCGTGATCTGGGCAGAAAATCTTGTACGAAGTACGTGCGAACTCTCAAAAGGGCGATCATGCTAACGGTGGGAATCAGTAGCGCCGACGCCGGCGGCGGTCTTCGGAGGCCCCTTGGGCGGACAGGAAAGATTCCGGGTGAAGAAGGATTATGGGTCTTTCTTCTCGGCGATATGGTCATGTTCACGGTCATTTTTGCAACCTACCTCTACTACAGAGGGCAACAGGCCGACCTATTCGAAATAGGCCGCAGGACACTGGACCAGAGCCACGGTGTAATAAACACACTCCTTTTGCTTGTGAGCTCGCTCCTGGTCGTCCTCGGTCTACGCGCAATTCGTGCCAAGAATGCAGCTATCGGCACCCGAATGTTCGCCGGGGCTATCGCGTGCGCCCTTGGGTTCATAGTGATGAAGGTTGTCGACTACACCTCTATTGTCGCCAACGACTACATGTCCATCTCCGGGAGCTTCTATCCCTATTACTTCGCGTTGACCGGCCTTCACCTCGTCCACCTCGTCGTAGGTGTGGGTGCGCTGTTTTACCTGCTCATGCAGGCCCGTCGTTCGGTCGGGGCCGAGGTCAAGCAATCTGCCGTCGAAGGAGCCGCGTGCTACTGGCACATGGTAGACCTGTTGTGGATGGTTATCCTTCCGTTGCTGTATCTGATCAGGTAGGAATTATGGATTCTGTCTCCAGCCTCATGCGAGATCGGGTGACCATCGTGTGGGGGTTCTTGGTTGCAGCGACGCTGCTGTCCTTTTGGCTCGGCGCCGATCATGGGATCTCCTCGGACACCACGCGAACTGCGGTAATCCTCGTGGTAGCTTTCATCAAGGTGCGCCTGATCGGCCTCTACTTCATGGAGCTCCGTGAGGCGCCACCCGCACTCCGTGGCGCTTTTGAGGCATACTGCCTCGCGGCCTGTGTCACTCTCATCGTCTTCTTTGCGGTCGCCTAGGACCCCAGCGCACCAACGTGGGGGGGGGGGGGGTTTTTTTTTTTTTGTTGGTGGGGGG
>NZ_JARWOJ010000369.1 GCF_029868625.1 Nocardia neocaledoniensis
TCCCCCGGGTGTCGCTCGTTCTTTTTGGGCGCGGCGGCCTCTTCCCCCACCCCGGGGGCGGGGGGGCCCCCTCCCGGGGGGGGGGGGGGGGGGGGCCGGGGGGGGGGGGGGGGGGGGGGGGGGGGGGCGGCGCCCCCCCCCCCCCCCCGGGGGGGGGGCGGCCCCCGCCCCCCCCCCCCACGCACCCGGAGCCGGGCCACGGCACGGCCACGGTCGAGCTGTCGCCCGCCGAGGCCGAGGTGCTCGGAACTGTCGCCGCGGCACATGAACTCACGGTCAACACGCTGTTCCAGGCGGCGTGGGGGCTGGTGCTGGCCGGCGCGGTCGGTGCCGAGGAAGTGGTGTTCGGTGCGGTGGTGTCGGGTCGGCCGCCCCAGCTCGACGGCGTCGACACCATGGTCGGCCTGTTCGCCAACACCGTCCCGGTGCGGGTCCGCGTCGAGCCGGGGACATCGCTGCGGACGCTGATGGCGCGCGTGCAGTCCGAGCAGGTCGCGCTGCTCGACGGCCATCACCTGGGGTTGCCCGAGATCCAGCGCGCGGCGGGGTCCGGTGAGCTGTTCGACACGCTGCTGGCCTTCGAGTCCTATCCGGTGGACGACGAGGGGATGCGACGCGCGCACGGTGCGCTCGACGGCCTCGAGATCGTCGATGTGGTCGCGGCCAACGCCACCCACTATCCGGTCGCGGTCGGTGTCGAGGTGGGCGCCGGGATCCGGGTGGGTCTGCAGTATCGGCGCGACCGTCTCACCGCCGTGACCGCGGACGCGCTGGCCGAGCGGTTGCGGATCGTGCTCGACGCGTTCGTCGCCGCCCCGGAGGCGCCCGTCGCGGAGCTGCTCGACCGGCTGGCCCGGCGTGCCGATCCGATCGCGCGTGCCGCGTACTGGCGCACCGTGCTCACCGACGTGCCGGAACTCGCGCTGCCGACCGATCGCCCGCGCCCGCGGACGCCGGTGACGACCGATGGTCGTGTCGCTGTCCCCCTGCGTGCGGAATTGTGCGCGCGGATCACGGAATTCGCGCGGGCGCGCGACACCGATCCCGCGACGATCGCGCACAGCGTGTTCGCGGTACTCCTCGCCCGGGTGTCGGGCGGCACGGACCTCGCGATCGGTTTCGCCGGCGCGGGTACCCGGCTCGTGCGAGTGCGCGTCGCGGGTGGGCGGCCTTTCGACGCGGTGGTGCGCGAGATGGCCGCGGCCGAACGTGTCTGCCCGGCGGACGGTGTGGCGCAGGTAGAGCGCGGGCACTGGAACGCGCCGCGGCCGCTGGTCCGGGTCATGATCCTGCCGGAGGGCCGCACCAGTGAGGATGCCGCGCACTGCGATCTCGTCCTCACCGTGCGGACGAACGGCACTGCGGGCACCGCCGTCGAATTCGGTTATGCCACTGCGCTGTTCGACCGCGCTACGGTGTCGGTGCTGATCGACCGGATGTTGCGACTACTCCTGAGCGGGCTCGATCGACCACACGCGCCCGTCGGTGACCTCGCGATGCTCAGCGCAGGGGAAACGGCCGCGCTCACGGCCCGGCCCGGCGAGGACGAACCCGCCGCCCTGTTCCCCGATCTGTTGACCCGCGGCGTCAGCCGGGGCCGCGAGCGGATCGCGCTGCGCGAAGGCGACCGGGTCCTCACCTACGGCGAACTGGACGAGCGCACCTCGCGGTTGGCGCGCGTGCTCATCGCGCGCGGCGTGGGACCGGAGGTGGCGGTCGCGGTCGCCCTGCCGCGATCGGCGGAGATGGTGATCGCCGCGATGGCGATCGCCAAGGCCGGTGGCGTGCACGTCCCGATCGATCCGGCCTATCCGGCGCCGCGGCTGCGGCACGTGGTCGCCGATTCGGGCGCGGTCCTCGGTCTCACCGCGATCGCCCACCTCGACCACGTACCGGCCGAGCTGGACTGGTTGTGCCTGGACGATCCCGCATTCGACCAGGTGTGCGCGGCCTTCCCCGCCACCCCGGTCACCGACGGTGACCGCCGCGTTCCGCTGCGGCCGACGCATCCGGCGTATGTCATCTACACCTCCGGCTCCACCGGCGTGCCCAAGGGCGTGACGGTCACCCATACCGGGCTGGCCCCGCTGCTGGAGGAGGCGGTGCGTCGCTACGGGGTGGGCGCCGAGGACCGGTTCCTGCACATCTGTTCGCCCTGCTTCGATCCCTCGATCCTGGAGTGGCTGTGCGCGTTCGCCACCGGGGCGACGCTGGTGGTGGTGCCCGCCGAGATCCTCGGTGGCCCCGACCTCACCGCGCTGCTGGCCGAGGCCGCGGTGACCCACGCGATCATCACCCCGGCGGTGCTGGGCACCCTGGACCCGGCGGGCCTGGACGCGCTGCGGGTGCTGTCGGTGGGCGGTGATGTGACCACACCCGACCTGCTGGCCCGCTGGCAGCCCGGCCGCCTCTACCTCAACGGGTACGGCCCCACCGAGACCACCATCATCTCGACCTACGCGGAGCTCACCGCGGGCGCGGCGGTGACGATCGGCGGGCCGGTCCCCGGCACCCACGCGATGGTCCTGGACGCGCGGCTCCATCCGGTGCCGCCGGGCGTCACGGGCGAGCTCTATCTCGCCGGGCCCGCGGTGGCGCGCGGCTATCGCGCGCAGCCCGGGACGACGGCGACGCGTTTCCTGGCCGATCCGTGGGGTGCGGCCGGTGCCCGCATGTACCGCACCGGCGACCTCGTGCGCCTGCGCGACGGCGAGCTGGACTATGTGGGCCGTGCCGACACCCAGGTGAAGGTGCGTGGCTTCCGGATCGAGCCGGGTGAGGTCGACGCCGTGCTGGCCGCCAGGGCCGACATCGCGGCGGTGGCCACCGTGGGCCGCGCCGCCGCGAGCGGTGCGATCACTCTCGTGTCGTATGTTGTGGCGGCCCATGGCGATTCACCCGATCCGGCGGATCTGGTCGACTACGTCGCCGGTCTCCTGCCGCCGCAGCTGGTGCCGTCGGCGGTCGTGCTGCTCGATGCCCTGCCCATGACGACCAACGGCAAACTCGATCGTCGCGCGCTGCCGGAGCCGGTCGTCGCCACGATCAGCGGCCGCGCACCGCTCGGCGACACCGAGACGTTGCTGGCCGACCTGTTCACCCGGGTCCTCGGCGTCGCCGAGGTGGGGGTGCACGACTCGTTCTTCGCCCGCGGTGGCGACAGCATCCTGTCCATCCAGCTGGTCTCGCTCGCGCGGGCCGCGGGTCTGGTGTTCACGACCAGGGATGTCTTCGAACACCGCACGGTGGCGCGGCTGGCCGAGATCGCCACCGTCGGTGGCGCCGCGGCGCCCGTGCTCGCCGAATTGCCGGGCGGTGGTGTCGGCGAGGTGCCGGTGACCCCGGTCCTCGCCGAATTCCTCGTGAATGGGTCGAGCGATCGTTTCGCGCAGACGATGGTCCTCGCGCTGCCCCCGGAAATCGACCGGGCGGGCCTCGTCGCCGCGCTCGGCGCGGTCCTGTCCCACCACGACATGCTGCGTTCGCGCCTGCGCCACGACGGTGACCGGTGGCGATGGGACGTGCTCGCGCCCGAGGCCGTCGACGCCGGCGACCTCGTCTCCGAACTCGACGCGGGCGGCGCCGCGGGCCCGGAACTGACCCGCATCGGCAGCGCCGCCATGGATGCCGCGTTGTCGACCCTGGATCCGGCCGCCGGTCGCATGCTGGCCTGCACCTGGGTGCGCCGCGGCGAGGCCCAGGATGTGCTGGCCGTGGCCGTGCACCACTACGCGATCGACGGGGTGTCGTGGCGGATCCTGCTGCCCGACCTCGTGCTCGCCTGGGCGCACCACCGCGCCGGTCGACCGATCACCCTGCCCCCGGTGGCGACCTCGTTCCGGCGCTGGGCGCACACCCTGGCCGAGACCGACCGCTCCGGCGAACTCGCGTATTGGCGGCGGGTCCTGGACACCCCCGATCCGCTGCTGGGCGCCCGAGCCCTCGACCGGACGCGCGACACCGAGGCGAGCGCCCGCTCGCTGACGGTGCGGGTCCCGGTCGAGGTGAGCGAGACCCTGCTGACGAGCCTGCCCGCCGCCTACCGCGCCGGCCCCGACCATGCCCTGCTGGCCGCGCTCGCGGTCGCTGTGCGCCGGTGGCGGGCCCGCCGCGGGATCGTCGCGGACACCACCCGGATCCGGCTGGAGGGCCACGGCCGTGTCGACGACGTCGTCCCCGGCGCGGACCTGACCCGCACCGTCGGCTGGTTCACCAGCGTCTATCCGCTGGTCCTCGACCTGTCCGGCATCGGGGCCGACGGCAGCGCCGAGACTCTGGCCGCGACGATGCGCACCGTCAAGGAACAGGTACTCGCGGTGCCCGGCCACGGCATCGGATTCGGACTGCTGCGCCACGACCCAGACCGGCCGAACCAGCTGCCCGGCGAGATCGGGCAGATCGGCTTCAACTATCTGGGCCGGGCCGGCACCGGCGCCGAGACCGCGGACAACGCCTGGCTGCCCACCGGCGAGCTGGGCGACATCGCCGTCGACTACGACCCCGACCTGCCCGCGAACACCGTCCTCGACATCAACGCCATCGCCGTCACCACCGCGTCGGGTCCGCGCCTGGAAGCCGGATTCCGCTACGCCACCGGCATACTCGACGAAACAGCCGTCCGTGAGCTCGCCGAGGAATGGACCGCGCAGCTCACCGCCCTGGCCGGGCACCTGGCCGATCCGGCGGCGGGTGGGCTGACCCCCTCGGATGTCGCCCTGGTGCCGGTGACCCAGCACGACCTCGACCGCTGGCGGCGCACATGTCCCGGTCTGTCGGACGTGCTGCCGCTCTCGCCGCTGCAGCACTCGCTGCTGGCGCTGGGGGAACTGCTCGAGGAATCGGTGCACGCCTACGTCATCCAGCTCGTCGCCGAACTGACCGGTGCGCTCGACCTCACCCGGCTGCGGCGGGCCGCGCAGACGGTGCTCGACCGGCACGCCAATCTGCGCGCGGCCTTCGTCAGCACCGCCGAGGGAATCCCGGTGCAGGTGGTGGCCGACGGCGTGACGGCACCCGTGCGGGTGGTGGCCGAGGTCGCCGACAGCGACGTGCCCGAGCTGCTGGCGGCCGATCAGCGCACGGTCTTCGATCCCACGGTCGCGCCGCTGCTGCGATTCACGGTGTACCGCACCGGTTCCGGGCGCAGCCTGCTCGTCCTGACCGGCCACCACATCCTGCTCGACGGCTGGTCGATGCCGCTGCTGATGAAGGAACTGCTGGTCCTGTACGCGAGCGATGGTGACGCGGCGACGCTGCCCGCGGTGCGCCCGTACCGCGACTATCTGGCCTGGCTCACCCGGCAGGACCGCGCCGCCGCCGAGCACGCCTGGTCCCAGGCGCTCACCGGCGTGCGCCCGACAGCGCTGGCACCGGAATTGCGGTGGCCGCCGGCGACGGGCACCGGGTTCGGACTGTGCGAATTCGACCTCGACGCCGCCGCGACCACCGCGCTGACCGGTTTCGCCGCCGCCGCCGAGGTCACCCCGAACACCGTGTTCCAGACCGCGTGGGGACTGGTCGTTGCCGCGAGCACCGGCCGCGACGACATCGTCTTCGGCGCCACCATCTCCGGGCGCCCACCGCAACTCGACGGCGTGGGCGAGATGATCGGCCTGTTCGTCGACGCCGTTCCTGTGCGGGTGCGCGTCACCGACGGCACCGCGGGCGAGCTGGTTCGCGCGGTGCAGGCCGAGCAGGCCGCGCTGCTGGACCACCACCATCTGGGACTGGGCGCCATCCAGCGCGTCGCCGGGCACGGCGAACTGTTCGACACCATGCTGGCCTTCGAGTCCTATCCGGTCGATGTCGAGGGTCTGCGGGCAGCCAGTGGCGCGCTCGAGGACCTGCGGGTCGACGACCTGCGCGGCGCCGACCACACCCACTACCCGATCACGGTGCTGGTGTTCCTCGGCGCCGGGACGCGGGTGCAGATCAAGTACCGCCGCGATCTCGTCGCCGAGGCGACCGCGCAGGCCGTCACCGACCGGCTCAGCACCGCGCTCGAGCAGCTCATCGCCACACCCGCGACGGATCCGATCCGCGGTCTGGCCGCGGTGGCCGACCCGATCGGCCACGCCCGCTACTGGCGGCTCGCCTTGGCCGATCTGCCCGGCCGCCTCGCCCTGCCCGGGCAGCGCGCGGACGGCGAGGGTCGCGGACGAGCACGACAGCCGCTGCCGCGGATCACCCGCGAGGCCGGCCGGGCGCTGGCCGAGTCCTCCGGCACGAGTTGGGCGACGCTGGTCCGCACGGCCACCGCTGTCGTGCTGGCCCGGCTCACCGACCGCGACGACATCGTCATCACGGCGCCCGGGCCGCTGCCGTTGCGCACCCGCGTCGACCCAGCGACGCCGTTCCACGAGCTGCTCACCCGCTCGCGCGACGTCGAGCGCGAGGCGCTCACCCATGTCGGCCCCTCCCTGCCCGACCTGGCCACCTTGCTCGGCGTCGCGGACGCCACCGCGTTCACCCAGGTCGCCATCGACGCCCCCGGCGACCTCGTCATCACCGCGCCCCAGGATCGGCATTCCCTCGAGATCGACTACGCCAGAACATCATTCGACGACAACACGATGACCGATCTGCTTCGGCGGCTGATCCGGCTCCTCACCGCCGCCGCCGAACACCCTGCGACCCCGGTGGGGGATCTGCCCCTGAGCGACCACGTCGAAGCCGCGGCACTGCTGCACCTCGGTGACGGCGCCGCTCCTCCGGTCACCGGCACCCTGCCCGAGATCCTGGTCCGCGGCACCGGCTACGGCCAGCAGCGAATCGCGGTGCGCGACAACGGCCGCGAATTCACCTACGGCACCCTCGACGAGGACTCCGCGCGCCTGGCGCGGGTGCTCATCGCCGAGGGCGTCGGGCCCGAAACCGTCGTCGCCGTCGCCATCCCCCGCTCCTACGAGGCGATCCTGGCGTTCTGGGCCGTCGCGAAGGCCGGCGGCGTCTACCTGCCGGTCGACCCCACCTACCCCGCCGACCGGGTGCGGCACATGCTCGAGGACTCCGGCGCCACCCACGGCATCAGCCTCGCCACGCGCCGACCGGCGCACGCGGGCACCGCGCGCTGGCTGCTGCTCGACGACGCGGAGGTGCGCGCCCGCGTCGCCGCGCGGGCCTGCACCCCGGTGCGCAATCGCGACCGGCGTGCCTCGATCCGCCACGACCACGCCGCCTACCTCATCTACACCTCCGGCTCCACCGGCCTGCCCAAGGGCGTCGCCGTCACCCACGCCGGACTCGGCGCCCTGGTCGCGCATTCGGCCAACCTCATGGGGCTGCGCCACGACCACCGGATGCTGCACGTGTGCTCGCCCAGCTTCGACCAATCCATCGAGGAGATCGGCACCGCCTTCCACCGGGGTGCCACCCTGGTGATCGCGCCGCCGGACACCGTCGGCGGCGCCGACCTCGACGAGCTGCTGCGCGCCGAACGCGTGACGCACACGATCATCACCCCCGCACTCCTCGGCACCCTCGATCCGACGGCCCTGCCCGATCTGGTGTGCGTGTCCGCGGGCGGTGAAGCGAGCACCGCCGACCTGCTGGCCGCCTGGCAGCCCGGCCGCTACTTCCTCAACGGCTACGGCCCGACCGAAGCCACCATCGGCGCCACCTACGCCAGTCTGCGTGCGGGACAACAGGTCACGATCGGGCGCCCGGTTCCCGGCGTGCGAGCCGTGGTCCTCGACACCCGGTTGCATCCGGTGCCCGTCGGCGTCGCCGGTGAGCTGTACCTGGCCGGGCCCGCCCTGGCCCGTGGCTATCACGGCCGACCCGCCACGACCGCGGAACGGTTCGTCGCGAATCCGTGGAGCGCGGGCGAACGGCTGTACCGCACCGGTGACCAGGTCCGCTGGGTGCGGGCAGGCGACTCCCCCGAGCTGGAATACCTGGGGCGCACCGACTTCCAGATCAAGATCCGCGGTTTCCGCATCGAACCGGGCGAGGTCGACGCCGTGCTGGCCCGCCATCCCCAGATCGGGGGTGCCGTCACCGTGGGTGCGCGCAATCCCGCCGGGGAGACCGTCCTGGTGTCGTATGTGACCGGCAGCGACATCGATCCGGTGGCCGTCACCGGGTGGGCGGCGGCGCTGCTGCCCGCGCACCTGGTTCCGGCAGCGATCGTCGTGCTCGACCGGATCCCGCTCTCCGGTGCGGGCAAACTCGACCGCGCCGCGCTGCCCGCACCGAGTTTCACCGCCCGCCCCTACCGGGAACCCGCGACCGCGCTCGAACGCACCGTCGCCGCGGTGTTCGCCGACGTGCTCGGTGTCGACCGGGTCGGCGCCGACGACAACTTCTTCGACCGCGGCGGAAACTCCCTGCTCGCCACCCGTCTCACCGCCCGCCTCGGCGCGGCTGCCGGCCTGCGGGTGCCGGTGCGGGTCCTGTTCGCCGCACCCACCGTCGCCGCGTGTGCCGCCGAACTCGCCCGCCTGACCCGCGCCGATCGGCGCCCCGCCCTGCGCGCACTGCCACGCCCCGACCGGGTCCCGCTCTCCCCGGCCCAGCAGCGCATGTGGTTCCTGAACCGATTCGACACGCGCACCGCCGCGTACAACATCCCGGTCGTGCTGCGCCTGACCGGAGCGCTCGACATCGAGGCGCTGCGCCGCGCCTTCGGGGATGTCGTGGCCCGCCACGAGATCCTGCGCACCAGGTACCCGGCCGTCGACGAGGCACCCGCGCAGGTGGTCCTCCCACCGGACCACCCCGACGTCCCGACGCTGCGACTGGACACCGTCACCGACACCGACGCGGCGGTGGCACAGCTGGTCTCGACCGTGTTCGATGTGACCGGCGAGGTGCCGGTGCGCGCCTGCCTCTACCGGGTCGCACCCGGCGAGCACGTGCTGGCGATGACGGTGCACCACATCAGCGGCGACGGCTTCTCCGGCGGACCGCTGACCCGCGACCTGGTCACCGCCTACACCGCCCGCGCCAAGGGCACGGCGCCGACCTGGGAACCCCTGCCGGTGCAGTACGCCGACTACGCGCTGTGGCAGCGACTGCTCCTCGGCGAGGTCACCGATCCCGCGTCCACGGCCGCCGAACAGATCGCCTACTGGCGCCGCGAGCTGGCCGGCCTGCCCGACCAGCTCGACCTGCCGCGGGATCGGCCGCGTCCAGCGATCCAGACCTACGCCGGCGGCCGGGTGCCGCTGACGCTCGACGCCACCACCCACGCCGCGCTCGCCGACCTCGCCCGCGCCTACGGCGCCACCCTGTTCATGGCCCTCCACACCGCCCTGGCCGTGGTGCTGGCACGGCTGGCGGGCACCACCGACATCGCCATCGGCACCCCGGTCGCCGGCCGCGGCGAGCCCGCGCTCGACGACCTGATCGGCATGTTCGTCAACACCCTGGTCTTCCGGACCAGGGTCGACCACGACGCCGGTTTCGGCGCGCACCTGACCCGGCAGCGCGACAGCGACCTGCGGGCCTTCGCCCACGCCGACGTCCCGTTCGAACAACTCGTCGAGGTACTCAACCCGGCCAGGTCCACGGCCAGGCACCCGCTGTTCCAGGTGGGGCTGTCGTTCCAGAACCTCGCCCGGCTGCGCATGGATCTGCCCGGTATCGAGGTGTCGTCGGTGGAACTGGACCGCGCGCTGTCCCAGTTCGACCTGCACCTGATCCTGGCCGACAGCTACGACACCGACGGCGCGCCCGCCGGTATCAGCGGCCACTGCACCTTCGCCACCGACCTGTTCGACGCCGCGACGGTGCGCGGCTTCCTCGCCCGGTTCACCCGGTTCCTCACCGCCGTGACGGCCGATCCCACCGCACCGATCCACACCATCGACGTCCTCGCCCCCACCGAGCGGACCACCATCCTCGACACCTGGAATCGCACCGCCCACCAGGGGGATTCGCGCGCCACGCTCGCATCGGTGTTCACCGACACCGTCGCTGACGGCCCCGAACAGCTCGCCCTGGTCGCCGACGACACCCGCTGGACCTTCGCCGAGCTCGCGGCGCGGGTGAACAGGCTGGCCCGTCATCTCGTCGCCGCCGGGGTCGGCCCGGAGACGCGGGTCGCGCTGGCGATGCGCCGCGGCCCCGATCTGGTGGTGGCCATGTACGCGGTCGCCGCCGCGGGCGGGGCGTATGTGCCGATCGACCCCGACCACCCCGCGTCCCGGCACGCCCACATCCTCGACACCGCCGTGCCGCTGCTGGTCCTCACCGACTCCGCGACCGGGTTCGCCGCGCCGGGCAACGCGGTCCTCACCGTCGACCGGCTGGACCTGACGCGCTACCGGCCCGACCCGCTCACCGATCTCGACCGGGTCGCGCCCCTACGCGCCGCGAACACCGCCTACGTCATCTTCACGTCCGGCTCCACCGGACGCCCGAAGGGTGTCGCGGTACCCCATGCCGCGATCGTCAACCAACTACGCTGGAAGACAACGGAATTCGGCCTCACCACCCAGGACGCCGTGCTGCTGAAGACCGCCGCGAGCTTCGACCTGTCGGTCTGGGAATTCTGGTCGACCGCGGTCTGCGGCGGCCGCCTGGTGATCGCCGCACCCGACGGGCACCGGGACCCGCAGTACCTCGCCGAGCTGATGCGCCGCGAAGGTGTCACCACGCTGCACGCGGTGCCGTCCATGCTCGACGCCCTGCTCACGGTGCCGTTCCCGGCCGCGGTGCGCCGGGTGCTGGCGATCGGTGAAGCCCTGCCACCCGCCCTGGTGCGCCGGTTCACCGCCGCCGCGCCGGGCACCGCCCTGTTCAATGTGTACGGGCCCACCGAAGCCGCCGTGTCCATCACCCACCACCGGGTCAGCGACAGCGACACCGACACCGTCCCGATCGGGCGGCCGGTCTGGAACAGCCAGGTCTATGTCCTGGACGCGCGGATGCGGCCGGTCCCGGCGGGCGTGCCCGGTGAGCTCTACCTGGCCGGGACCCAGCTGGCCTCGGGCTACCTCGACCGACCCGATCTCACCGCGGAACGCTTCGTGGCCAACCCGTTCCGCGCGGGCACCCGCCTCTACCGCACCGGCGACCTGGCCGCCTGGAACGCCCACGGGGAGCTGGAATACCGGGGACGCACCGACTTCCAGCTCAAGATCCGCGGCTTCCGCATCGAAACCGCCGAGATCGACGCCGTACTCGCCGAGCACGCCGATGTCGGGTTCGCGGTCACGGTCGGCCGGGAGAACCAGGCGGGCGCCACGGTCCTGGTCTCCTATGTCGTGCCCGAGCCCGGCCACGAGCTCGTGGCCGCCGAGCTGCTCGACCGCGCGGCGCGGGTCCTGCCCGCGCACATGGTTCCCGCCACCGTCGTCGTACTCGACGCGGTGCCGTTGACCTCGGTCGGCAAACTCGACCGCGCCGCGCTGCCCGCGCCCGACCTGGCCACCCATACCTACCGGGCGCCCGGCACCGAGCGCGAGCGGACGGTGTGCGACATCGTCGCCGACGTCCTGCGCGTGGACCGGGTCGGCCTCGACGACCACTTCTTCGAACTCGGCGGCACCTCCCTCAGCGCCACCCGGCTCGCGGCCCGGCTCGGCGTGGCGCTCGGCACGACCGTGCCGGTCACCGCGATCTTCACCGCGCCGACGCCCGCCGGTATCGTCGCGGCGCTGACCGCCGAGCGCGCCGACACCGCCTTCGACGTGCTGCTGCCGTTGCGGACCGCGGGAACCCGCGAACCGCTGTTCTGTGTGCACCCGATCGGCGGTGTGGCCTGGTCCTTCGGCGGGCTCGCCGCCCACCTCGACCCGGACCGTCCGCTCTACGGCCTGCAATCACCGGCCCTGGATTCCGTGGCGCCGCTGCCGGATTCGATCGAGGACTGGGCCCGGCTCTATGTCAAGCAGATCCGTGAAGTGCAGGCCGAGGGGCCCTATCATCTGCTCGGCTGGTCCCTGGGCGGTGTCATCGCCCACGCCATGGCCGTGCAGCTGCAGGACGAAGGCGAGCAGGTCGCGTTGCTGGCCATGCTCGACTCCCGGCTGACCGTGACCGCGGGCGACCACACCGTCGGCGCCGTCACGGCCGCGGATCTGCTCGGCGGCTTCGCCGGCGCCGACGCCGCGCATGCCCTCGACGCGCGTCACCTGGTCCGCGAGCTGTGCGAACGGTCCGCGCCCCAGGTCGCGCTCGACCCGGCCCGGCTCGACCGGATCGTCGACGCCGCGATCGCCTCGGTGGCCCTCGACGCCGCCTACCGTCCCCGCGTATTCGACGGTGCCCTCACCTATTTCACCGCCGCCCACGACGACCCGACCGGCACCGCGGGCGCCACCTCGTGGACGGGCGCCGTCACCGGTCCGATCCACCACCAGCCCGTGGCAGCCACCCACTGGCGCATGACCGACGACAACGCCCTGCGGACCATCGCGGCGGCCCTCCGGGAACGGTGGTGACGGGGGCGGGTCCGGCGGGGGCGGGTCGGTGTGGAAGGCTGATCGCATGACACGTGCCACGGTTCCCGGCATGGTTCTGGGTGATCGCTCCGCTCGCGCTTCGACGCGGGCACGGCGGTCCCCCCTGCTCTGACACACCGCCGGTACCCGGTTACCGGCGTCCCCCGCCCCGTCGAAGTGCTCTTCGTGCCCCCGCACGCTCGATCACGAGGAGTACCTGGTGTCCACCATCGATTGGACCGAAACCGACATCGCGCACTCGGCCCGCTGGCATTCCGAGAGCGCGACCCCACCGCCGCGCCGCGTCGTCCCCGCCGACGACGCCATGACCGCAGACACCGCCTACCGGCTGGCCTGTGAGGGGACCGCGCTGCTGTGGCGTGGCGACTTCCACAACGCCCGTCAGCTCCTGCAGGCGATCGGTCGTCGCATCGACCGCAAACCAGCACCCCGGGGCGAGAACGGCGCGCAGGCCTTCCACCTGCACCGCCGGGCCCGCGGACACCGGGCCCGCGTGCTCGGCAGGCTGCTGATCGTGCTGGACGCCGAGTTCCACCTGAACCTGCGCAGAGCCCCCGCGGTACACCGGGCCTGCACCGAGGCCTACGGCCCCGCGACCGCGCCCATGGCGATCGCGCTCACCGAATTGCTCGGCGTGCTCGGCGCGCACCAGTGGCGCGCGAAAGGCGTCGACATTCCCGCGCTCGGCACCCGCATCCACCCGCACTACGGCGTGTTCTCCCCGATCCGCGGCGAATACGTCGACCTGCTCGCCCACGCCCCGCTACCCGCGACCGCCCGGCACGGCACCGCGTTCGACCTCGGGACCGGAACCGGGGTGCTCGCCGCGGTCCTGGCGCGCCGCGGACTCGCCCGGGTGGTGGCCACCGACATCAGCCCGCGCGCGCTGACCTGCGCCCGCGACAACATCGACCGGCTGCGCCTCACCGATCGCGTCGAGGTCACCGGTCCGGCGCTGTTCCCGCACGGGCGCGCCGACCTCGTCGTCTGCAACCCGCCCTGGCTGCCCGCGCGCCCCACCTCCACCGTGGAGCAGGGCGTCTACGACCCGGACAGCGGCATGCTGCGCGGGTTCCTGGACGGTCTGGCCGCCCACCTGCGGCCCGGCGGTGAGGGCTGGCTCATCCTGTCCGACCTCGCCGAACGTCTCGACCTCAGAACCCGCGCCGAGCTGCTGACCGCAATCGAGACCGCCGGCCTGCGCGTGGTGGACCGGATCGACACCCGGCCGCAGCATCCGCGCGCCACCGACACCACCGATCCCCTGCACACCGCCCGCGCCGCGGAGGTCACCTCCCTGTGGCGACTCGGCGCCGGCTGACCGGACGTCAATCGCGCACGCCGCCACCGGAAATCGGGCGAATCTCCGACCGTGGACGGATCTGCCGGGCGGGCGCGTCGCGCTAGCGTGGAACGAGCGGTTCGGCGAAGGATTGGGGTCAGCGTGGACACGAAGACGATCGCCCGGCAGTGCACACTGTGCGAGGCGCACTGCGGGATCCTGGTGACGGTCGCGGGCGAGCGGGTCACCCGGATCGAAGGCAATCCCGAGGACGTGCTGTCCAAGGGCTACATCTGCCCGAAGGCGACCGCCATGGGCGGCCTGCACCACGATCCGGACCGGCTGCGCACCCCGGTCCGCCGGGTCGGCGACGCGTTCGAACCGATCGGTTGGGACGAGGCCTTCCGCGAGATCGGGCAGCGCCTGCGCGCGGTCCGCGCGGCCCACGGCCCCAGCGCCGTCGGCATGTACATGGGCAACCCGGCCGCGCACAGTTCCTCGGTCCTCTACGCCGTGGCGTTGCGTATCGCCCTGCTCACCCGCAACTTCTTCACCGCCTCGTCCATCGACCAGTTCCCGCAGGAATTCGTCGCCTGGCGGATGTTCGGCGCCAATGTCCTCATGCCGGTCACCGATATCGACCGCACCGACCGGCTGGTGATCCTGGGCGCCAACCCCGCGGTGTCCAACGGCTCGATCACCACCATGCCCGGCGCGCGCACCCGCATCAGCGAGGTGCGTCGTCGCGGCGGCACCGTCGTGGTCATCGATCCGCGCCGCACCGAGACCGCGCGCCTGGCCGACCAGCACGTGGCGGTCCGGCCCGGCGGCGATGTGTTCCTGCTGCTGGGCATGCTGCACGTGCTGATCGGCGAAGGCCTGTGCGACGAGCGGGCCGTCCGCGACCAGAGTTCGGGGTTCGACGAGCTGGCGCGCCTGGTCGAGACGACCACCCCGGAACGGATGGCGCCGCATGCCGGCGTCGACGCCGACACCATCCGCGCGCTGGCCCGCGACCACGCCGCCGCACCGTCGGCGGTGCTCTACGCGCGGATCGGCGTGTGCCTGCAGGTCACCGGGACACTCACGCACTGGCTGGTGAACACGATCAACGCCGTCACCGGCAACCTCGACCGCGCGGGCGGGCAGATGTTCGCGACCCCGCCCGTCGACGCCGCCCGCTACGGCAGGTACCTGCCCATGGGCCACGGCGCGTGGACCGACCGATCCGGCACCCGTAAATCGTTCCGCGGTGAACTGCCGGTGTCCGCGCTCGCCGAGGACATCCTCACCGAAGGACCCGACCGCATCAGGGCCATGATCACCTACGCGGGCAATCCCGTCCTGTCCACCCCGCAGCGTGGCCGTCTCGACGACGCCCTGGAATCGCTGGACTTCTACGTCGCGGTCGACATGTACGTCACCGAGACCACCCGCCACGCCGACATCATCCTGCCGCCGGTCTCCCCGCTCGAACGCGAGGACCTCAACCTGCTGTTCCCGGTGTTCAGCGTGCGCAACAATGCCCGCTTCGACGCCGCCGTGTTCACCCCGCCCGCCGATGGTCTCGAGGACTGGCAGATCCTGGCCCGCCTGATCACCGAACTGACACCGCTGCCCGCGCGCCGGTTCACCGGCCGCGCACTCACCGGCCTGTTCGATCAGCTCAGCCCGCTCCGCTTGACCGCCGCGGCCATCGCGGCGGGCCCTTACGGCGTGCTGCGGAAAGGCCGGAAAGGATTGACCGTCAACCGTCTTCGCGCCACCACCGGCGGCGTCGACCTCGGCCCGCTGGTGCCCCGGCTGCGTGAACTGATCGGCACGAAGGACCGCAAGGTGAACCTGGCGCCGCCGGACTTCCTGAGCGGGGTACGCGCCGTCCTCGACGACACCGACACCACCGCGGTCCCCGGCTACGACCTGCAGCTCATCGGCCGACGTCACCTGCGCAGCAACAACTCCTGGCTGCACAACATCGAAACGATGGTGAAGGGCCGCGACCGCTGCACCGTCCTCATGCATCCGGCCGACGCCGCCGAACGCGGTCTGGCCGACGGCGATCCGGCGACCGTGGAGTCACCCGTCGGCACGATCGACGCGCCCGTGGAGATCAGCGACGACATCCGCGCCGGGGTGGTCGCCATCCCGCACGGCTGGGGCCACCGGGGCGCCGGCGTCGGCTGGCGCGTGGCCGCCGCGCATCCGGGCGTGAACGTCAATCTGCTGCACGATCCCGCCCGCGCCGACCCGCTGTCGGGGGCGGCGGCGGTCAACAACACCTGGGTGCGCGGGGGCCCCGGGCCGGCCCCCCGCCCCCCCCCCCGGGGGGGCGCCCGGGCCGCGGGGGGGCCCCCCCGGGGGCCCCCCCCCGGGGCTGGGGGCGCGGGGCCCGCCCGGGCCCGCCGCCCACCCAGGTGTTGTTGACCGCCGCCGCCCCCGACAGCGGGTCGGCGCGGGCGGGATCGTGCAGCAGATTGACGTTCACGCC
>NZ_JARWOJ010000370.1 GCF_029868625.1 Nocardia neocaledoniensis
AGCGAGCTCGGCCCGGTCGCGACCAATAGCGTCAGCGAGGTGGGAGAGCACCTCGTCGACCAGGGCGGGGGTCGGGGCGTCGGGGATGCTGCGGAGCTGCCGCACCGGCGATGCCTGATCGGTTGCCACAGAATCGAACTCGCAACTCCGACGATCTCGGAACCGGGTGAACATCACGGGCCTCATTCCGGTTGGGTAGTGGAAGCGCTCTGTCGAAGCGTGGGGGTGAGGCGGTCCGAATCGATTCCGTGGATTCGGACCGCCGCTGCCCTCACGCGGCGTGCGCGAGCTGCTCCTCTTCCAGGGGGTCGTTGTCGTCGACGGTCCCGCGCTCGTCCATGGCGGGGACGGTCGTGGAGTTCTGGTCGAGGGGGATGGTGCGGTAGTCGAGATCGCCGGCGGCGGCCAGTTCGACGTCGACGAGCCGGAACTGTTCGTTGCGGTCGCTGGCACGTCCCCGGCCGGCCAGGTGTTCACCGACCGCGGCGAGGAAGTGCAGGTAGCCGGAGACGGCGTTGCCCTGCCAGGCGTGGGTGCGCCAGCAATCCTTGTCGAGGGTTGATTCGTGGGCGGCGAGCACGAGCCCGAGGGTGATGACCCACGCCCTGCCTGCCACAGCTGATGTCGCAGTGTCGGTCAGATTGGTGCTGTTGTTCGCGTTGAACAGCGTCAATGCCAGTGTCCGGGCGCGGGTTCCACCGAGCAGGGTGGTGTCGCGAGCCAGTGAGGTCGCGACGAGCTCGGCACTGCCCGGCGGTGGGGTCCGCAACGTGAGCACCCGCGCCAGGAATTCCAGTCGCCGCTTCTTCGCGGCGGCGCCGCGTTTGTTCAACTCGATCACCCGGCGCCGTTCCTCACGTTTCCGGGCGCTGTCCGCTGCCGCCTGTTCGGCAGCGACCCGGGCACGATCACCACCATCACCCTCACCGCCACCCTCGCCGCCTTCGGTACGGTCACCGCTGGTGTCGGGGTCTCGGCGGTGCAGCCCGGCGGCGTCGAGCTGGTCGACGGGCAGGTAGTAGCTCGGCATCCACACGTCCCGATACACCAACCCGGCGGCGCTGCGCAGCCCGTCGGCGGGTTCGGTGCCAGGGGTATCGGCGTCGAAATCGACGGTGTCGGGGTCGATGACCTCATCGGTGGCGGGGTCGAACAGTTCGGCGTCCTCGATCAGATCCATCGCCACCGCCCACCGTCCTGGTTCGGCGTCGATCGCCTCAGGGGAAACCGGTTCGGCGTTGGTGTCGACGAGGTCGTCGACCGGAATATAAGTGTCGAGGTCGACCTCGACGGATTCCGCCTCGAGGATCGGGTGCCCGGCCGCGGCGAACGGCAGGGCGGCGGTGAGTCGGTCGCGGCGTCGGGCACGGTCGGCGGCGATCATCTCGGCTTCGTAGTCGAAGTTCCACCGCACAGCCGACAGCTTCTCCACCGCGGCGTGGTCGCCGAGCTGTTCGTATCCGGCGATCACCTCGAGCTGGTCAAGACTGAACGCGCTGGAATCCACCAAGTTTCGGGCCGTGCTCGATCGGCCGATCTTCCCGGCCTTGCGAACCCGTGCGGTGTCGATTTGCAGACCCTCGGCGATGCGGGTGGCGGTGGCACCGAGGTCGAGCATGTAGGCCACCCCGGCCACACGCGCCGAATCGGTCAACTCGATGCGCCGATCGTTGAGATTGATCTGATCCAACGCCCGCTCGATCAACCGCTCCGGATCATCGATCGAACGGTCGGTGGCCTCGACATAGACCGGGACCCGCGCAAGTCCGAGGGTTCGGGCGATCAACGCGCGGACCTGTCCGTCGACGACCACGACGTGGCCGTCGGGGCCACGCTGGGCCAGGATCGGATCGCGCACCCCGAACCGCCGGATCGACTCCACCTCCTTCGGGTGGGCGTCGAGATCGATCTGGTCCTCGGGCCGCACGTTGTGCCCGATGACCAGATCAGCGGGGTCCATGCTCACGGCCTCGGCGGGCGCGGGCAGCGGGGCGAGCACGGTGAGGGTGGCGTCGGTTCCTGGCGAGGACTCCTGATCCAGGTCGGCGGATGTGTCGGGCTCGATGGTGGTGGTGGACACGAAAGCTCCTTGCGTAGAAGACGACAACGACGCAGCGATCAGCCGAAGCCGGGGCGCGCCGAGAGTGGATGAAAGTCAGCGGGTGGTGCGGGAGCGGCGGCTGACGTTGAGCGGGTACAGCCGCAGCGCCCCGGTCTCGTCGGGCCGGTAGGTCCAGAACCGCCCCCGCCAACCCCGCACCTGTTCACGCCACCGCTCGATGACCGGGTTGTCGGCGAGCATGGTGACGGGTCCGGCGGTGCCGAGGTGCTCGCGTCCGGCGAACTCGGTCCGTGAGATCGACTCCACGGCGGTGATGTCGATCGCGGGTGGGGTTGTGCTCATTCGTGGCTCCTGTTCCGTCAAGGGTGATCGCGTGGCATGCGCGGCGCGGTGGCCGACGACCACCCAGTTCAGGGTTACGCTGGATGTTTGCTGGTGTCGGGTTGTGTGGAAGGGGTGTGGTGATGGCGAGGAGCCGGTGAGTGGGTTACCGCGGTACGCGCCGATGCTGGCCGCCGCGGGCGCGTTGCCGGTGGACGACGGGCGATGGGCATTCGAGCTCAAGCACGACGGGATCCGGGCCCTGGCCTACGTCGATGAGCGGTTGCGGTTGGAATCGCGCAACGGCAACGACATCACCGCGGCCTGGCCTGAACTGGCCGGGCTCGCCCCGACAGAACCCGGGTTCGTCGTCGACGGTGAGATCGTCATCGAAGTCGCGGGCCGGTCCTCGTTCCGGGCCTTGGCCCCACGCATGCACCAACGCAACCCGGCCACCATCGCCGCTCTAGCCCAGACCTCACCGGCGACGTTCATGATCTTCGACCTGCTCCACATCGGCGACCGATCCCTGACCGGGCTGCCCTACACCCAACGCCGCGAACTACTCGAACTCACCGGCCTGGCCGGACCGCACTGGCGAATTCCCGGCCTGCTTCCCGAGCCGGCCGCCGACGCCCTGGCCGCCTCGCAGGCGCTCGGAGCCGAGGGAATCATCTGCAAGCGCCGCGACAGCTGGTACCTGTCCGGGCAACGCAGTCCCGCCTGGACCAAGGTCAAGAACGTGGTCCACCAGGAGGTGGTGGTCATCGGCTGGAAAACCGGGACGGGCCGACGGGCCGGAACGATCGGATCGCTGCTAGTCGCGGTCCCCGACGACCGAGGCAGCCTGGAATATGCGGGCAGTGTCGGAACCGGGTTCACCGCGGGGATGCTCACGGACCTGCACGATCGTTTGGCGCCGCTGCAACGCCTGGATCCACCGGTCCCCGGATTCCGGTCGACCCCGGCCGGGGTGGTGTGGCTCGAACCGCACGTGGTCGGGGAAGTGGCGTTCACCGAATGGACCGGCGACGGCCGCCTACGGCACCCGTCCTGGAGAGGATTGCGCCCGGACAAGGACCTCGATGACGTCGAAACCCCCACGGCAAGACCGTGATCGACAAAGTAGCGACGGCCGGTGAGGCCGCCACCGGGCAATCGTGCTCGCGTCCGGTCCTGCTCACGACGGCACGTCCGACCGCAGCGTTCGCGGCGCCCGCGCGCGGAGTTGGGGCGTGGACCCGCGTTCTCAACGGGTCCATCCCTCGACGCTGACCGTGCGCCAAGAAGTCCTCGTCACGCTCGGGGTGGATGAGTCTCGAGGTGTCCGAGGAACACGGTCTTCTGCTGGTTGGTTCTGGTCGCGAACCTCGGCACCACCTTGGTCGCGAATCCCAGCACCGCTCGATTTAGTGTTCGTGAATCTCGACAGCATCTAGGTCGGACGACCGGTATTGAACCACATCGCCGTCGTCCCCTGTTCGCCACCCTTCAGGGGACGGCCTCGCAGCGAGGCGTCGGACTGCCGACTGCCGCAATCCGACAAGTGAACATGTTTCAATTCGGCGATGGGTAGCAGCGTTGGTGACTCCGCCAAACGCCCTGTAATGCCGATGTGTGGGTGATTGCCACCCGCACATCGCCGACCGGAGCTGCGCGTCGGCGGCCCGATGTCCATAAAGCGATCGCTCCCCGAGACTCACGCGTCCGGCGGCGGTACAGCTACGGCCGGTGGCCAATCCTGTGGCTCGACGTTGGCGGGTTTCTGACTGAGGTCCTCGTCCCAGTCAAACGTCGGTGCCGGAGGTCCCCACTCCTGCGGCCCGCCAAAGGAGACGAACTCTGTACCAAAATCCACCTTGAGGAAGGAAAACCTCCCCCGGAGGTAATCGGAGGAGGTCGCGCTGTCCAACCCGGCGCCGCCAGCGAAGGTCGCGCGGTGGAACCCGACCATGTTGGAGAAGATTGCGTTGTCGAACTTGGCGCCGCCAGCGAAGGTCGCGCGGTTGAACCGGGCGATGCCGGCGACGGCCGCACGGTCGAACCATACGCCGCCAGCGAAGGTCGCGCGGTCGAACCAGGTGTTGTCGGCGAAGGTCGCGAAGCTAAACCCCGCAAAGGCGGAGAAGGTCGCGTCATTGAATTCGGCGACCTCGGCGAAAGTCGCGCAGCTGAACTCCGCGGCGCCGGCGAAGGTCACGCCGTTAAACCCGGCGCAACTAGCGAACGTCGCCTCGCCAAACCTCGCGCCGTTGGCGAAAGTCGCGTCATTGAATCCGGCCTGACGGGCGAAGGTCGCGCGGTCGAACCAGGCGTTGCCGGCGAAGGTCGCGTTGCCGAACCAGGCGTTGCCGGCGAAGGTCGCGTTGCCGAACCGCGTGCTGCCGGCGAAGGTCGCGCCAATGAAGCAGGCGTCGTCGGAGAAGTTGGCCCGGTCGAACCGGGTGTCACCGGAGAAGGTCGCCCGGTCGAAGTGTGTGTCGCTGGCGAAGGTTGCCCGGTCGAACCGCGCGATGCCAGCGAACTTCGCCATGCTGAAGTCGACACTCTCTAGATGTGCTGTGCGGAAGTCGAAATCACTGGATGACCAACTGTGTTCGGCCTGCGGGCGAAGATGGTCGGCGATTGCGCGGAGGATGGTGGCGCGTACTTCACGGTCGTTCTGCCGGTATTCAGTGTGCTCTTCCTGCTCGGCGCCATCAGCGCCGGCGGTCTTGGTCACCAGCTTGGTACGTCCGGATCCGCCCTGTTCCGGGTCATAGGGCAGCCGGAGATAGCCGCACAGCACGTCGATGCACTGCTGGCGATTCGCTCCAGATCTCTCATCGGCGACACCAGCCATCGCGTACACACCAGCGATACGGATCGCCGCGGACTTATCGGCCAGCTGAGCGGCCGCCGCGCCGAATCGTTCCCACAAAGCGGCTTCACGCGCTCGCTCGGTGTCGTCTGCGTGGCGTTCACGCTCACGCGCCATCTGCTCGTTGTGATGTTCTTCAGCCTGCTTACGGGTGTCGCGACCGTTGACGTAGGTCAAGATGCCGGCGGCAAGGACGCCGGTTCCCCCCAGGAGTGTCGCCCAGGGCTGCGAAAGGCCGGTATCCACCCCCGACAGCACAGCCGCGCCGAATCCCGCCATGCCAGCCCCGCCCACCATGAGACCGACCGTGCGCCAGCGCAACTCGACCGGGCCGCTGCGCGCAGGCCTTTCCCCCTTAGTCACGAACTCGAAGGTACAGAATCCAGCGGTGCACGGCAGTGTCTTCTGGATCAGACCGCCAGGATTGTTCACTTATCGGCGGCCACACCCGCTGTTGCGCAGGGCTTCCGGTCACCCGGCTCGCTTACGAACGCCCTGTACTGTCGCCTATAGGTCACATGGGACGCGGACTCCTTACCAACCAAAGGGGGAACGCGTTCCAGTTCTGCTGTCGAGGTCCCCCGAGCAGCATCGCGACGATTCGTCATGACCACCGCTGACGACCCCAGCCACGGGGAGGCCAGTTGGGTACCGCCGTACTGCAACCAGGTTGGTGTAGTGGTGTCGAAATCCGCGACCAGTCACGAACAAGACGCTGTCGAAATTCGCGACCAAGCGGTGTCTGAACTCGCGATCAAAGCCAGCTGGCTCTCGACGCTCAGCCCTGGCTAACACCTGGACCGGGTCGGCCGTAACTCGGGCTCGGCCCGCACCTGCAAATTCAGAGCATGGTCCAGCGGCTGCACGGTCTGCATCGCTCGCAGGTGGGGCTGGACACGATCGCATGCGGCGCCAGCGCAACGAGCTCGTCGACCACGGCGCGGGCCTACCGGCGTCCTCAGGTGGTGAGCGGGCGGGTGTCGTCGTCGGGGCCGCCGGGTGTGGGGATGACGGGCTCGGCGTGGCGGAGCAGGATCAGCGTGGAGCGCACGGCGGCCGTCGTGTTGGACGCATCGGCGTCGTCGCGGGCGTCCAATGCTGGTGGGCCGGTCCGGAGTTGTCGTGCCAGCGTGCCCGCAGTAGTGCGAGTCCGCGCTCGACCGCGATCATGCGGGCCTGAACGCCGGGGTCGTTCGGGTCGTAGCCCGCTTCGATCAACGCGGCCCGGTCTTCGGGTGTCATGCCAGTTTGGACGGCGCTGCTTCGTTGCAGGTTCCCGGCAAATCGGACGACTTCACCCTGGTCCAGGTCTCGGCATCGAAATCACCCCCAGGATCGATGAACGCCGACATCCGGTTGCCGGTGCCGGGGCGCCTGCGGGTTGACCTATCGCCCTACACGGCTGCCGGCTGCGGATTCCACGCCGACCGGCCTGGACGCCGCAGCCCGGGGCTGTGATCAGGTGGCGTTGCCGATACGTGTTGTCGGCTCCCGCGCACTATCGTCATCACGCAGCAGCCCACCACCGCGTCAGTCCGACCACCGGTATCCGTTCAGCCGTCGGGCGACGGCGCTCCGACTATGGTGCGTGCACCATGACGATCCGGCAGGAGCGGAACCGATGAGTGACCACGACTATCCGATCTACTTCGACGCGCCCTCGATCGGCGAGGACTACCAGGTACTGCCCGATGGCCGGGTTCCGTTGTGGGTGATGCTCACCGTCGGCGACGACGCGCACTGCGTCACGCCCTGGCACGCGGCCACGGCTCCGCTGGTCCTGTCGGCTGCGATGATGGGCCGTGACTGCGACATCCCGGCGGGAGAGGTCATCGACCGCGAGTTCACTGCAGCGGGCGGGCAAGACGAGCCGTTGCACGACTTCCGGCTCGTGCACGACCCCCGGTTGTAAGTCGAGCGGGGCCAGGGCCGCGGTCGTCCGGCCAACGGCCGCGGGTCGCTCATGACGAGGACGGGTGTTCGGGATCGCGGTGAGCGCGGTCGACTCGCCAGGGGTGCACGACCGACACCGATCCGTGCCGGCAAACCATGCCGCCCTGGGTTACCGTCCTGGCGATCCCGGTGACCTTCTTCAGTTCCCAGGGGATCGGCATGTGCATGATGCCCGGGCGAGACAACATGCGGGTGGCGGCATTCTGAGCTGGTTCTATGTCAAGAACAGGGTCCTCGACGGCGATACATTCTGCGTGAAGGGCCTGTAACCGCCGAGGAGTAGACGATGACCGAAACCGGGACCGTCCAGGTCGAACACCACCAGTTCCTGATCTGCGCCACCGACGCCGACACCACCGACGTCACCGCAGAGGGAACACTCATCTGGACCGGCCCCGGTTTCGTGTCCATACTGACCGGCATCGCCTACGGCCCCGCCACCCTGACTCTCGACCCGGCCCCGGAGTCCGACATCGAATTCGACGAGTGGGAGGCCGTCGAAGAGACCGTCATCGAAGCAGACGCATCGCTGCAGGTGATGACCATCGGTGGTGAGCTCGTCGACACGTTCGGTGCCATCCCCGCGGACCGGTACCGGGTCCGGGTCCACGCCCGCGGCCGCGACTCCCACTACGACCTCGACGTCGCCGAGCCATGCGAGGAATACCTGGTCCAGTTCACCACCACGAGCGAGGCCGTCGGCGGACTGACCCGGCTACGCAGGACCGACAGCGCCCACGGGCCCTCCCCAACCGACGCGGCCGTGGAAGGAACTGTGCCGCATCTCGACGACCTCGTCTACGTCGGCGATCCCGACAGCGGCTGGATCAAAGTCCAACCCGACAGCCCCGAAGCCCACGCCACCTTCGCCGCACGCGGCAAATGGGCCGACCGACCCCCATCCGACTACCTCCGCGCAGACCCCCGGCGACAGCACACCGGGTCTTTCGTCGCGGACCTGGACCGGGACCTGGTCGACGAGATCGCCGCGCTCACCGCAGAACAACAACGGGCGCTCGCCCGGTGGTGCACCCGCCGCGCCTTCGAACGAGCAGGACTGACCGATTTCGCCGACTTCCGCGCCGCACTCGACGCCATGGACAACGGCACCGCACCTCCCGCCGCGTTCACGGTCCCTTCACAACTGGGCGAGCTGGTGAAGAACAACCCGGCCATCCCGCTCACCGTCACTGCCCGATTCGGCGGCTATGGTGACTCGATCCCTCAGTTCGACGCGACCACGGCATACATGTACAGCGTCGGATCCGACCAGGACATCGAGCCAGCTACCAAGGCGTTCGAAGCAGTTCGTTGGACCTCGTTCGTCTTCGGCCAGAACTACCCCGAGCTGATCTCCCGAATCCGGCGAGAGTACCTCGCCTCACTGTGATGATTCCCCAGATCAGCATCACGATGGCCGCGGGTCGCTCATGACGAGGACGGGTGTTCGGGATCGCGGTGAGCGCGGTCGACTCGCCAGAGGTGCACGGTCGAAGCGGATCGCGGCCGCAGTGGACGCCGCAGGCGGGGATACCTGCGGGTATCGGATTCGGCGTAGTCGCGCAGTACCTGGGTCAACCGCACCGCGACCGCATCGAGGTGATCCGGGTCCACCGCGATGCCGAACGCGGCACAGGCCTCGAGCTGGCGACGGACGGTGGCCAGCGCTACTGCCTTCCGTGCGGGGCGAGGCGTCTCGGGCATGACCCGAACTCTACCCGTTATCGAACATACATTCGAGACATGTAAGTTCGGCGGCGTGTTCGAGAAGTGGCCGGTGCAGTTCACACCATAACCGTGGCGGGTCGTCGACCCGCCGCAGAAGGTGGTCGTCGCCGCCCACCTGGCCATCGCCACCAAGCCGAGGTACTTCCGCCAGGATCAGCTGGCCATGCGGGTGAAACTCGGTGGCCTGCGTCTGGCCGACAACGTCCCCGGCTGGCTCCATGCGTGGGTGCTGCTCGCCGACGGAACCTGGATGGGGCTGGTCACCTTCACTCTGGTCACCGGCAACGGGCGCGGGCAACTCCAACTCCACCAATGGTGTCCCGCGCACGCACTGAGCCCGGTTGAGCAGTAGGTGAGACGGCAGGTGCTGCGGTGTGACGACAGGTCTTATCTGTCAGTCGCAGATTGTGTGCGTCACCGGGTGCCGATCGGCCGGGCCTTGACCCCCGGAGGAATCCCGTCACATTGCGATCATCGGTGGAGAATGGGCGGATGTTTGGACAGGGCAAGGGCTTGACGGCCGCGAGCGAGACGTTCGCGAATGCGCTCCCGATCACTGCGGGGCTGATAGCTGCCGCCGAGGCGGTCGTGGCGGCAATCGACGGCGAGATCGAGCAAGGGCAGCGCCAGATCGCTCAGTTTCGTGAACGCGACCCGAATCCCGGCCAGACCGAGATCGCGATCGCGACTCGGCAGGGCGCTGAAATGGCGCTGGTAGCCGAGCGAAGCCGGTGGCGCAAGATCGTCAACGTGTTGCGCGAAGTGCCGCAGCGGCCGGTAGACCCGACCGGTTACGGCTACTTCGAGGGCAACCCACCACTACCCGAATCTCGGTGACGACAAGGCGCTGTGGCGGAGCCGCAATCCGCACCTCTTGAGACAACTGGGAACCGCACATGGTGACATCCATGACCTGTAGGCCGGACTGAACCGTAAGGTCAGCTCCCCAGCAGGTGACAACTATGGCCTGCCGTCACATGCGGCCGGCGTCTGCGCTCGCCGGAGATTTCTGCACGGCCGTACCGGTATGGCAGCGTGGACGGCGTGAACAGGATCGAGGTCGAGCAGATCGACGGTGAGCACGCGATGCTCGCGCCGCTGCTGGTCGGCCTCGACGAACTCCACCACCTGCGCGACAGCGTCTTCGCCGCACCATCACGGTTGACCGGGATCGGTGACCCGGGTGCGGTTCGGCTCCTCGCTCGCCGCGACGGCGCGGCCGAAGGGTTTCTCGCCGGCAACCCCCAGACGGGCCACCTGGCGCTGGTCGGTGTCTTGCGACCGCGGTGCGGTGTCGGGTCTGCGTTGGTGCGCGCGTTCACCCAACGAGCCTGCGCGGCGGGCGCCGATGAGGTGACGGTGGTCCTTGACACCGACCCACATGGGCGGTGGGCACGGCGACAGTTCTTCGAAGCGCTCGGCTTCACCGCGGTCTCAGGCAGCGCGCTGCACTTTCACCACCGGGTGTCGACGGGTGTGAGCACGAATATCGGTGCTTGTCGGGTAGCCGGTCAGGGGCGAGATTCGACATCAGGTGCGGCGCAGGTCTCTGGTGGGATACGAGGTCGATTCGGCATCTGCACCGAGCCGCTAGCGATCCAATGATGCGGCGGCCGTACTGAACTCGATGTCGAAGCGGCCGCCGGGATGCACAGTGAAGATCATGATCCCGCCACGGGCGGCGTGGTGGCGAATCATCTCGATCAACGAGATTCCGTCCTGTTGCTCGGTGAGGGAGATGTATTCGGCGAAGTCGTCGCCCCCGACCGCGGTGTAGGAGAAGTCGAAGTACTGCTCGTAGCCGACCGCGTACACGACCTTCGAGGAGCCCTCGGGTTTGGCGGGGTCGGCCAGCAGGCGGGGTACGCCGTTGGACAGCAGGTAGGTGCCCTGGTCCTTGGCCCACACCAACGCCGGTGGGACCGGGTCGGGCTTGTCGCTGTCGTAGTCGGGCCACGAGTGCTCTGTGGCGGCCATCGCGTGCTCGGCGATCACGGCGACCTGACGCAGCGGGAACCACAGTTCGAACTTGCCCATCCGGACCGGCATCGATGAATTCCTTCCTGTTGGCGAATCATTCAGTCCTCAGCGGTGAGCGCGACCAGCCGTCGCCCGGCTCGGCGGCAAGCTGGTCTCGGCGGTCCTCGACCATGGCCGCGCACCCGGCCCACGCGGGCGCGGCTGGGTGCCGAACTCGGCGTCTGAGGATCCGTCCGCAAGCTTTGGGTGGGACGTGGCTGGGTGGTCAGGATGCGCGGGCGTGGTGCCCGTCGATGCCGAGCTGGGTGAGTTCGATGGTGAGTGGGGCGTAGTCGGGGTGGGCGGCGACCCAGCTGGCGAAGCTCGACCATTCCCAGCCGTGGTGGCGGGCGATGTCGCGGGATCGGAGGTTGCGGGTGTATTCGACCGAGGCGTGGGCGAAGCCGAGGGCCGCTTGGACCTGTTGGGGTTTCAGCGAGCTGGCGAACACGCGCAGTTCGAAGGTGTCTTCGGGGTAGACGTTGATCGCTTGTTGTCGGCCGAACCCGCGATGGCTGCCGCGGGCGAATTCTCGGCACCGTTGTCGGGCGGCGGGAGTGAACTGGGCCCAGGTGGAGTCGCGGCGGGCCAAGGTGGTGACTTCGGGTTGGTTGCGGTGGATGAATTTCATCCACCGGTAGATGTGTGCGGGGGAGTCGAACCCGTCGCGGGACAGGTGGATGTGGATGCCGACTTCGTCGTCGGTGTGGCATCCGAGTATCCGCAGCTTGCCCAGCAGCGACCAGGGGAACTCGTTGATCGCGTAGTGGTAGGTCATGGGGTGGGTGACCAGTTCGAACCCGCAGCTGATCGATCCGTCCTGTTTGAGGTAGGCCAGATCGCCGACGGCGGCCATGGCGGTGTCGGCGGCGTCGGTGAAACCTTCTCTGGTGGATCGGATTTCGAGTTCTAGGCCGAGGTAGAGGGGTCCGTCGCCGTGGAAGACGGGGGTGGGTTTGTAGAAGTAGTCGAAGATCGCGGGGTGGTCTGATCGGCAGTCCGAGCACTGGTCGGTGCCGTAGGGGACCAGGGTGACGCAGGTGTCGCTTTCGCGGTATTCGCTGGCGCATAGCTCGCACACGTCGATGCCGTCATCGGTGGGGTAGGGGCGCGCGGTGGGTGCCAGGCAATCACCGCATCGCAGGTAGTCGCGGGCACAGCTCGGGCAGAGGTCGTGGCCGCTGATGACCTCGACGAGGTCGCGGACCGAACGTCGGCACTGCGGGCACTCAGGCCAGTCGGCCCGGCAATCACCGCAGAGTCTGTCGGTGTCTGGGCGGTCGACGAGGTCGGCTGCCGGGGTCGGCGTGCGGCACTGGCCGCAGGCAGGTTCTGCGAGAACCGGGGTGGGCATGGGAGGTTTCCTTCCGTGAAATGCACTGAGCCCGCCCCCGTGGTGGGTGCGGGCTCAGTGGCCGGTGAGGAATCAGAAGGCGCGATGCTGGACCGTCGGTTGCGCGTCGCGACCGAATGTGGGTCCGGGTCGGTGGACGGCTCCTGTTGTGGTTGTCCACAGAGGTATCCACAACAT
>NZ_JARWOJ010000371.1 GCF_029868625.1 Nocardia neocaledoniensis
GTTCTGGGCCACCGCGGTGGGGGGGGCAGGGCGGGGGGGGGGCCGGGGCGGGGCGCGCCCAAGAAGCGCACAAGGGTGAGCGCCCCCCCCCCCCCCCCCCCCCCCCCCCCCCCCCCCCCCCCCCCCCCCCCCCCGGGGGGGCCCGGCCCCCCCCCCCCGGCCCGGGGGTTCATCCAAGCCGCCCCCCCGCGGGGGGCGCGGCGCCCCCCCCCCCCCGGGTCGGCGAGATCGCCGTACACCAGCCGCACCCGTTCCCGCGCGGCGCCGAGATCGGTGAGCACGCTGGTGGGCCGCACCAGCACCGACACCTCGTGTGTCCCCTCGGCGACCAGGGCGCGCGCGATCGCGCCGCCGAGGAAGCCGGACGCGCCGGTGACCAGCACCCTCATCGCTTCGCCTCCACCTGTTTCGCCGCCCAGCGGGCGAGCTGCTCGCGCCCGATCTTGGCGTTGTGCCGGATGTCGACCGGGAACCGCGGGTGCACCAGGAACTCCGCGATCGGCTCGACGGTCTCGAATTCGGCCGCGCGCGTGCGCAACCGGGTCAGCGTCGCTGCACGGTCGGCACCCGGCTCCAGCTCGACACACAGCACGGGTCGTTGCGCGCCGGGCGATCCGACGCCCACCAGCGCGCTGCGCGCGACACCGTCCACCGCGTTGAACACCTGCTCGACCTGCACGGTGAACATCGGCCCCCGCGCGGTCCGCACGCGCTGACTCTTGCGGCCGCAGAACCAGATCCGGCCCTGCTCGTCGATCCAGCCGAGATCGCCGGTACGGTGCCAGATCCGGTCGCCGTCGGTGATCTTGCCCGCCGCGTTCGCCGCCGCGGGCCAGTAGTAGCGGGTGCTGACATTCGGTCCCGCGACGACGATCTCGCCGACCGCGCCGGGGCCGCTCGGGATCTCGGCGCCCGCCCAGGTGGGCACCGGGTCGTCGGTGATGGCGAGCAGCCGCACCCGGACGCGGTCGGCCGGGCGGCCGATGCAGGTCCCCTCACCCCGCCTGGCCCGCTCGACCAGCCCGTCGAGCAGTTCGCGGGATTCGATGGTCGACATCGGCAGTGCCTCGGTGGAGCCGTAGCCGGCGTAGATCTCCGCGTCGGGCCCGAGGACCTCACGCAGGCCCGCCACGCACCAGTCGGGGACCGGCGCGCCGCCGGAGAAGACGCTGGCGACCGTGTCGAGGTCGGCAGGGTGCGCGCGCAGGTGCGCCAGCAGCGGGATGAGGACGGCGGGCGAGGCGAACAGCGTGCGCACCCCGAAGGTCCGGATCGCGTCGACGACCTGCGCGGGATCGGTGGACCCGACCTTGCTCGGGATCAGCGGCGGGAGCACGCAGCGCGACCCGAGCAGCAGGTCGAGCACACCCACGAGCGGCAGGGTGATCAGCGAGGTGTCCGGCGGCGTGTTCCCGCGGGCCGCGTGCACCTGCTCCACCATGGCGGCGAGGTTGCCGTGGGTCAGCTCGACGGCCTTGGCGGGCCCGGTACTGCCGGTGGTGAAGCCGATGATCAGCAGATCCTCGGGCGCGGCGGGCACGCGCTCGGGCAGCGGGCCCGCCGGCGCCCGGCCCCAGTCGCGCAGGGTCGGGCCGCCCCAGAACCAGCGCCGCCCCACCGTGAGGGTCGTGCGTACCTGGCGGAAGCTGCGCGCGAACAGCACCCGCACGGCATGGGCCTGCGGGATGCCGATGAACGCCTCGGCCTCGACGGCGCGCAGGCAGTGCACCATCCGGCGCACGCCCATGCCCGGATCGATCACCACCGGCACCGCGCCGATCTTCAACAGCCCGAACAGGATCGCGTACAGCTCCGGGCTCGGCAGCACGAGCACGATCGTGCGGGTCCCGCTGCCGACGCCGGCCGCGGTGAGCTGCTCGGCGATCCGGTCCGACCAGCGATCCAGATCGCGGTAGGTGATCCGCCGGTAGTCCGGCGTCCCGGCGGCGGTCGTGCCGTCGGGATAGATCACCGCGGCGCGGTCGGGCTCCGCGGCGGCGAAGCGGCGGAAGGCGTCGATGGGCTGCCAGTAGGTCGCCGTGCTCACGCGCGCGGCTCCGCGGGTAGGCGATACAGCGCGGCGGCCGCCGACGGCCCCGCGCCCGCGGCGACGAACAGCACATGGGTGCGGCCGGCCAACGAGCCCTCGGTGAGCGCGCGATCGTAGGCCAGCGGCAGGGCGGCGGTGTGCGGATCGCCGTCGGTCAGATCGGGGAGGCGCACCGCGTGCTGGTCGATGCCGAGGGCGTCGGCGAGCCGCTTCGGGAAATGCGGGGTCGGCGTCGACGCGATCAGCGCGAGATCGGCGGCCTCGACCGCGGATTCGTCGAGCGCCCGGCCGGCGACCTCGGTGGCCACCGCCAGGATCCGGTCCTCGAAGTCGGCGTCGCGCTCGACGGTCATCAGGCCGCGGCCGACGGTGCCCATGGTCGCGACGTCCACGTAAGCCTGCTCCGCGGGACTGCCGGACGAGCGGGTGATGTGCACCGGCCCGAAGCCTTCCTGGCCGTCGACCTGTTCGAGCAGCAGCGCGGCACCCGCTGTGGCGTAGGGGAATTCGGCATCCGCTGCCGAGCGGGTCAGTGACGGATGGGTGTCGCCCGCGACGATCAGCACGTGCTCGGTGCCGCCGGCACGCAGCACCGAGGTGGCCACCTGGACGGCATTGAGCACACCCACGGCGCCGTTCATGAGATCGAAGGAGAACGTGCGCCGGTCGTTTCGGGTGTAGTCCAGCCCGATGCCCGCCGCCTTCTGGATCAGCGCCGCGACAGCGGGTTCCATCGTGTTCGCGTCGCGGAAGATGCCGGTGTTGATCAGCACGCCCACCTGTTCGGGCCGAATACCGGCCCGCTGCACCGCTTGTCGCGCGGCACGACCACTCAGCTCGACGATGCTGTGGCTCTCGGCGCCCTCGCCGGTGCCGGTTGCTCGGATACACACGCCCATGACGTACCTCAGACCTTCAGCGAAGAAATGGTGGTGGACAGGAAGCCCGCGACGACGCCAGAGGCGGCGGGAACCATCAGCAGTTTGGAACCCGCCGCGATGTTCTCCCCGGCGAGCTGATCGTGCAGCACGATGAAATGGGAGGTGGTCGAGGTATTTCCGTACTTCTCGATCACATTCAGATCCGGCGGCATCGGCGTCCCGAACTCACGGGCGGCGACGCCGTTGATGTACGGCACGGCCGCGGCGCCGAACTGGTGGTGGATGATGTAGTCGAAGTTCTCGTCGGCGAAGCCGGCCCCGCGCTCGTCGAGGAAGTCGCGCTGGGCATCCGGCCACAGCAGGAACCTGGCCTCGTTGTGCATCTTGCGGTTGTCGGTGTACAGGGCGATTCCGGCGGATTTGTCGCTCGGCATGCCGAGGCACAGGTGGGAATGCTCGGCGGCGGTGAACAATTCGACGTAGTGGATCATGTCGGACTCGTCGGTGGCCTGGTCCAGCACCACCGCGCAGCCCGAGTCGCCCACCGACAGCGACGCGAACTGCAGGTCGTACTTCTCCGAGATCTCCTCGACGGCGGTCTCGGCGATCGGCGTGATCGCCTCACCGCTGACCACCATGCCGTTGCGGACCACGCCGGTCCGGATCATCCGGTCGAGCAGGTAGGTGCCGGTGAGCATGCCCGCGCAGGCGTTCGAGACGTCGAAGGTGATCGCGTGCTCGGCGCCGAGGGCGCCCGCGATCGTCGAGGCGAAGGAGGGCTCGAGGTACATGCGGGTGCCCTGATTGCTGCGGGTGATCGAACAGGAGATGATCACGTCCAGCTCCGCGGCCCCGTACCGTGACCGCGACAGACAGTCCCGCGCGGCGGCCATGGCCAGCGCGAACGAATCCTCGACGCTGCCGGGGCGGGTGTCCCGGAACCGGCGCTCCTTGATCCCGGTGATCTTCTCCAGATCGAACGAGGGCGGGACTTTCAATCGGGAAATCAATTCGGCGGTGGCGACGATATTCGACGGAAGATATGCGCCGAGCGACTCGAAACGCGAATGCAACACGTGAACTCCTGAATACATCGGGCGGACGCGGCGACGTCACTGGCGACCGGTGATGCCGGTGGACGTTACCGGACAGTAGGAGTGTCCCGGTTGTGGTGAAAGTCGCTCGCGCACCGCGTCTTCTGTGCGTCTTCACAACGACATGTCGAGTTTCGGGCGATGGGGCAAATCGTGGGTCGACGGCTCGGACGGGCGCGACAGTGGCGATCCCGGCGATTCGGCAAGCTCACGGCTAACCGCTGTGACGCGGTCGGCCCCGAGTGCGGGACGCCCGGGATGGTGGCTTCGGCGTGAGGGACGTCACGGGACCGGGATCGGGCGAATTTCTGTCGAATTCGGCACCGGTTGTTTTGCGAGACAAACGAACCCGGGGAAATTCGTCGCGGCGAATGATCACGCGGTCGGGAGACCGACCAGCCGGGCCAGCCGCTCGTGCGATTCCCGGCGGGCCTCGCGGTCGAAAGTGCTCGTGTGGACCAGGATCTCGTCGGCGCCGGTCCGCGTGATCACGTCCTCCACGGCTTCGGCCACGTCGTCCTCGGTGCCGTGGATCTGGTCGCCGAGCGCCTGCGTGAACAGCTCGCGCTCGCGCGCTGTCATCCGCATCGCCTCGACGTCCTCGGGCGGGATCAACGCCGGGAACTCGCCGCGGGTGCGCGAGTAGGCGCTCGCCCAGGCCTCGGGGAGCAGCAGCCGGCGCGCCCGCGCGGCCGAATCGGCGATCATCACCGTCGCCGACACGACGACATAGGGGGCCTCGGCCTGTGCGGACGGCCGGAACTCGGCCCGGTAGCGCTCGATGGCCCGCGCCATCGTGTCCAGGCCGCCGACCGGGGCGATCACCAGCGGCAGCCCGAACCGTGCCGCCCGCTGGGCGCCGGCGCCGGTCGCCAGCAGAAAGGCCGGGATCCGCGCGCCCTCGGCGGATTCGGCGTGTACCCCGGCGCGGCCGCGGTCGAAATAGTCGAGCAGCTCGGCCAGGTCGGCGTCGAAATCCTCGGCGTCGGCGCGATCGTGGCCCAGTGCTCGCCGGACGCCGTCGGTGAAACCCACCGAGCGGCCGAGGCCCATATCGACGCGGCCGGGAAACAGTGCGCCCAGCACGCCGAACTGCTCGGCGACGACCAGCGGCCGGTGATTGGGCAGCATCACCCCGCCGGTGCCGACCCTGATCCGGGTGGTCGCCGCCGCCACCGCGGCCGCCAGCACGGTGGGACTCGTGCCGGCGACCCCGGGCACGCTATGGTGCTCGGCGACCCAGAATCGGTGAAATCCCCACCGCTGCGCGAGAATCGCGAAATCGACGGTCTCGCGCAGCGCGTCGGCAGCGGACTGCCCACGCCGCACGCGCGAGCGATCCAGGATCGAGAAGCGGACCGAAGCCGGTGTCGGGGTCATACCCGTAGACAACACCGCGGACGCCACGGGATTCCGCACCAACCCTGGACCAACCTTGTCCACCCATAGTGTCTGGCGAACACGACCAGTCGACGATCTGCAAGGAGCGCACCATGCCGAACCACGCCGGGTCCGCACACCGCGAACGCCCGCCGCACATCCCCAACCCGGCCCACCGCCACCGCGCGGTGGCCACCACCGAGGACGCGGGCAGGCTGCTGCGGCTGCTGACCGAGATGCACGGCCCGATCGTGCTCTACCTGCCACCCGACTCCGACGGGCACACCCCGATCTGTGTGCGCCACAGCGACTTCCAGGCCGAACCGGGGGACGTGCTGGCCGGGCGTACGGTGGCGCGGGCCGAGTTCTGGATGGCGGAACGCTTCCACGACGGCCTCGACGACCTCGACGTCAGCATCGACGTCCGCACCGTGCCCGCCGCCGACCGGAGCACCGCCTCGCTCGACACGGCCTGTGGTTTCCGGTTCGCCCTGCGGATCCAGACCGCCGAGGACGCGAACGCCCTCGTCGAGGAGGCCTCCTAGGTTCGTCGAGGCCCGACTGGTCGGTCTCGGAGTTCGGCCCGACTCGCTGCGACCGCGCAGGGTGACCGGTAGCATCGCTAACCGAATCGGAAGATTCGGTATTGCAAGATGTTTCGATGCGATCGCCTGCACTGGGATCGGTGGGAACACCGGTGATCGAGAGGTTTCATGGTGGAATCGGTAGCGAATCGGTTGGTAATCGATCCGACGGGGGAGGACATCCAGGGCGAGATCACGCGTATCAGGGCGCAGGGTCCGGCCACCAGGGTGGAGTTGCCCGGCGGGGTGGAGGCGTGGTCGATCACCGACGCCGCGCTGCTGGAGAAACTGCTCATCGACCCGCGCGTGTCCAAGGACGCCTCCCAGCACTGGCCCGCGTTCGTCGCCGGGGAGATCCCGCCCGACTGGCCGCTGTACCTGTGGGTCGCGGTGTCGAACATGTTCACCGCCTACGGTTCCGAACACCGCCGCCTGCGCAGACTGGTGGCGCCCGCGTTCACCGCGCGCCGCACCGAGGCCATGCGCGCCCAGGTCGAGCGGATCACCACCGAGCTGCTGGACGCGCTGGCCGCCACGCCCGCGGGCGAAACCGTCGATCTGCGTGAGGGTTTCGCCTACCCGCTGCCGATCCAGGTGATCTCGGAGCTGATGGGTGTGCCGGAATCGCTCGGCCCCGGCCTGCGCACGTGTGTCGACGGCATCTTCGACACCACGCTCACGCCGGAGCAGTCCCAGGCCAACTACATGGAGATGTACCGGATCCTCGGCGAACTGGTGGCACTGCGCCGCGAGCAGCCCGGTGACGACATGACCAGCCTGCTCGTCTCCCAGCGCGACGAGGACGAGGACGGCAAGCTCACCGAGGAGGAACTGATCGGCACCCTGCTGCTGGTCATCTCCGCGGGCCACGAGACCACGGTCAACCTGCTCGACCAGGCCATCACCGCCCTGCTCACCCGCCCCGAGGTCCTGGCGAAGGTGCGCGCGGGCGAGATCACCTGGGCCGACCTGGTGGAGGAGACCCTGCGCTACGAGTCCCCGGTCGCGCACCTGCCGCTGCGCTTCGCGGTGTCCGACATCGAGATCGACGGAGTGCGCATCGCCCAGGGCGAGGCGATCCTGGCGAGCTACGCCGGGACCGGGCGCGACCCCGCGCGGCACGGCGCGACCGCCGACGAGTTCGACCCGACGCGGGCGGACAAGTCGCACCAGGCGTTCGGTCACGGCGCGCACCACTGCCTCGGCGCGCCGCTGGCCCGGCTCGAGGCGCTGGTCTCGCTGCCCGCGTTGTTCGAGCGGTTCCCGGATATGCGCTTCGCGGTGCCGGTCACCGAGCTGGGCACCGTGCCGAGCTTCATCTCCAACGGGCACGCCCGGCTGCCGGTGCGCCTGCACGGCGAGTAGGCCGCACGATCCCTGCTCGGCCGGGTGGCCGAGCAGGGATCGCGGTCAGCCCGCGGGCAGCGCCAGGGGCGGCGTCTTCGGGAACCGCACCGGCAGCCCGGCCAGGGCGCGGTGGAACGGCCCCGGGCGCCAGACCAATTCGCTCTCCGGCACCGCCAGCTCCAGCTCGGGCAGCGCGTCGAGCAACTGGTCGATGGCCTCCTGGGCGATCAGGTAGGCGGGCGACTTCGCCGGGCACCCGTGCGGGCCGGTGCTCCAGGCCAGGTGGGCGCGGTTGTCCAGGAAGTCGCCGGTGCCGATCGAGGGGTCGTTGTTGCACGCGGCCATGCTGATCACCACCGGCTGATGGGCGGGCAGCCACACGTCGTCGACCAGGATCGGTTGACGCGGGTAGGTGGTGCAGAAGTTGGCCATCGGCGGGTCGGTGTAGAGCACCTCGTCGAGCGCGTCGCGGGTGGACAGGCTGCCACCGAGCAGGGAGCCCGCGAAGCGGTGGTCGGTGAGCATCAGCCGGATCGTGTTGAGGATCAGGTTGAGCATCGGCTCGATCCCCGCGCCGTACATGGTGAGCAGCTGGTTCATCAGCTCCTCGTCGTTGAGCTGCTGGGGATGCTGCACCAGGCGGGTGGCGATGTCGTCACCCGGCTCGCGTTGCTTGAGCCGGATCACGTCGTAGAGCGCGTTCTCCATCATCTGCGCGCCGCGCACCGCGGTCTCGCCGCCCTCGAACATCTGCCCCATGCCGGTGGCGATGTCGCCGCCGAGGTCGTCGGGCACCCCGAGCATCGCGTTGATCGTCGCGAAGATCACCGGATAGGCGTACTGGCTCAACAGATCCGCCGAGCCGTCGCTGCAGAAGCCGTTGATCACGGGCATGGCGATCTGCTCCACCGTGCGGTGCAGCCGGTACAGGTCGACGCCCGCCAGCCCGGCGACGGTGGCCTGGCGGTAGCGCACGTGTTCGGCGCCGCTGGTCCGGATCGCGTTGGGGCGGTAGCGCATCATCGGATAGACGGGGCAGTCCACCGGGATGCCGCGCTGCCACATCCGCGGGTCGGCGGGGAAGTGGTCGGGGTCGTTGAGGATCTGCACGGCGGTCCGGTAGCCGATCACCAGGGTGGCGGGGACCCCCGGCACAAGGTCGACGGGCACCAGCGAACCCCAGCGGTCGCGCATCGCCCGGTAGGCGCTCTGCGGATCGGCGGCGAATTCCGGCGAGTACAGCGGAACCCGGTCCTGGCCGTCGCGCGAATCCGGGGTGACCGGGAAGCGGGTGGGATCGGGGTACGGCGCGGCTTCCAGCGGCACGGCGTGTTCTCCTCTCGGGGGAACCAGGGCGGGGGGTGCGTAGTCAGGAGTCATGGCGCGCGCCCTCGTGTCGCGGTGCCACGCCCAGTTCCCGGCCGACCCGGGTGGCCAGTTCGTTCATCCGGTGCGCGACCAGCGCGAGGTCGACCTCGCTGGTGGTGGCCACGCCGAGCTGTGCGCCCTGGCCCGCCGAGGTGATCAGGATCATGCCGTTGTCGTACTCGGTCATGTTCTGGCGCACCGGGTTTCCCGGCGGACCGCAGAACTCGCCGAGCGCCTTGCCCAGCGAGCGCAGGCCCGAGGCGGCGGCGGCGAAGCGTTCGGCCTCGTCGCGGGTGATGCCGGGGGAGTGGGCCATGCGTAACCCGTCATCGGACAGCAGGACCGAGAAGCGGACCCCGTCGAGCTCGAGACCGTCGAGTAACCAGGCGAGGCGGTTGGTGCTGTCGGCGATCGGGGTGCTCATCGGATGTCCTGTCCTTCCGTCGATTGCTCGGCCGCGGCGCGGCCGAGCCGGGAACCGCTGTGCCAGGCGGCGGCCAGTTCCGGCCTGCCGGGGTTCTCCGCGGTATCGGTGCGCTCGTCGAGCGGGGTGACCCCGCGGCGCCGCCGCTTGGGCAGCCCGCCGGTGGTCCTGGCGTAGTCCTCCGTCGAGGTCTCGGCGGCGGGTGCCTCGGCCGGTGGCCGGTGCCGTCCGGTGGTCTCGGGCTCGGGCAGCGACAGGGCGACGGGCTCGGGTGCGGGCTCCGGCGGGGCCACCGGCGCGGCGGGTTCCGCCTGCGCGGGTTCCGGCGCGCTCGGTGCGGGCTGCTCGAGTTCGGGCCTGCGCAGTTCGGCCGCGCTCACGAGCAGCGCCGCCGGGATGAAGACCATCGCCCTAGTGCCGCCGTAGATGTTGGGACCGTCGACGTAGGCGGCGAAACCGTAGCGGCGGGCCAGCGCGGCCACGCCGGGGAAGCCGACGCGTGGCGAGGGGCCGAGAGAGTTGATGTCCACGACCCGCTCGCCCGACAGCACCTGGCGCGCTTCCTCCATCTGCTCCTGACTCATCCGCACGCCCGCGTCATCGATGATCAGGGTGACGCCGTGATGGCCCTCCTGGAAGCTGATGTCGACGAACGACGAGGGCGGCGAGTACCGCAGCGCGTTGTCGAGCAGCGTGGCCACGGTGTGCACGAGCGGTTCCACGGCTCGGCTGACGATGACCTGGTCACAGCTGCCCGCCCGCACCCGCAGGTAGTCGCGCACGCGGCTGGTGGCACCGCCGACCACCTCGGTGACGGTCTGCTGCGGCCAGCGCCTGCCCGGCAGGCCCCCGGAGACGATCACGTAGGACTGGGCCTGCCGGATCATCTGCTGCACCGTGTGATCGATGCGGCTCAGCACCGCGTAGACCTCGTCGTTGCGGTTCTCCCGCAACGCGTTGCTGACCACCTGCCCGACGTCGGCGCCGAGGCTGACCACGGTCGTACCGAACGCGCGCACCGCGCTGCTGGTGGCCGCGCGGGCATCGGCGGCGACCTGGGCGCGCGCCGCGGTTTCGGCGGCCTCGATCAGCGCCACGGTGCGCTCCTCGGCGGCCTGCTCGACGTCGGCGGCGGTGTCGTGCCGCAGCCGGTGCAGATCCTCGGCGTGCGCGGCCGCGATCCTGGCGAGTTTCTGCGCGAACGGCGAACCCTGTAGCGGGGCGGGCACTTCCGCCGTGACCACCGGTTCGAGGTCGCGACGCACCGCGTCGGAGATGCGCGGCAGGGTGAGCTCGACGAGCCGGGTCATCGCCTCCTCGTGCGCGAAGAGTTCGCGTTCGGCCACATCGAGCCGGGCGCGGACCCGGCGTTCGTTGCGCAGCGCCAGCACCGCGACGCTCACCGCGCCGAGCAGAACCAGGGTGGCGATACCGAACAGGAGGACCGCGAGTGTCGGAGTCATCGGTTCCTTTGCCGTCACCGACCGAAGATCCAGGTGGCCGGTACCCCGCCGGTCCTTCCGGCGAGCCGTCTCGCCGCTGTTGTCCGGCCGAAGTGGTTGTACCGCTGCACCATTCGACGCGAAACGTGGACGAGCCCGGTCCTGTCCGGGCTCGCCTACCTGCGCTTGTCGGCGATCCCGGACACCGTACCAGTGCTTCGTTACCGTCTCGAAATGTGTCGGGAGCTGGTGATATTCGCGCTGTGTGCGAATTATGGTGCGGGGCAACATTATTGGTAGTGTTCGTGGCGGTGGTGCGGCGGATGGGCCCCGCAGACTTGTTCGCCGCACCACCTCCGCCCGATCCGCGCCTCAGTAGCCGAGCAGGCTGGTGGCGAGATCGGGGGTGTCGAGTGCGGCGATCACCTGATCGCGCACGTCGGGACACTGCTCGCTGGTCACGGTGTCGATGACGGCCCGGTTCCGGGTGAGCGCGACATTGACCGCGCCGTGGCGCAGCGCCCAGTTGTGCACGGTGCCGTTGTAGGACACGCGGGCGACGGTCGGTCCCTGCTGCTGCCAGTTGCCGATCTCGGCACGCAGCATGTCGCACAGGTCGGTCGCGGCCGCCGGACTGACGTCGGGCTTGTCGCTGGGTGTCGGCGCGGCGGGGTCCACCGGTTCGGTACTGGTGCCGCACGCGGTGAGCCCGAGGACGGCGGCGGCGATGGCGAGGGCGAGGCGATGGCGTACGAAACCGCCCGCTGCGTGGTTGGTCATGCGATCTCCCTGATCGTGGTGATCCGGTCTGCATCGTTCGGATGCCCGGCGCACCCGTGTCGAAACAGCGATGATCAGGCGAATCGGCCGGAAAGCGGTGCGGTGTTCGGCTAGCGTCGAGGGGGACGCGCACGACGGCGTGCGTGCCCTGGAAGGGGGCATCGGCGATGCCATTTCTCGACGTGGACGGCACCTCCATCGCCTATGACGAGGAGGGCTTCGGGCCGCCGATCGTCTTCCTGCACAATCTCGGCGGCGATCGCACGATCTGGCGGGCGCAGGTCGACGACCTGCGGTACGCGCACCAGGTGATCACGATCGACCTGCTCGGCTACGGTGAGTCCGACGCGCCCGACACCGGCTACACCCTGGCGAAACACCTGGCGGTGCTCGATGCCTTCGTCGCGGCGAAGGGCCTGCGCGACATCACCCTGGTCGGACACTGTTTCGGCAGCGCGCTGGCGCTGCTGTTCGCCCGCCGCCACCCCGAACTCGTGCGTTCGCTGGTGCTCAGCAGCCCGCTCACCCCGGCCACCCTGAGCCCCACTCACACGGGATGGGCCGCCGTCCTCGGTCGTCACGTCCAGCTGGACCGGCTGCTCGCGAAGGTGCGCGTACCCGGCCCGCTCGCCGGATTGATCGTCGCGGAGCAACTCGGCGCCGGCGGTGCGCACACCGACGAGACCGTCGCGCACCTGCGCGAGCGGTGGACCGAGCCGCGCCGGCTGATGGTCACCGCCGCGACCTCCCGCGAGATCCCACACCTGGCCGAACTCGATTCCTTCACCCCACCCGCCGATTTCCCGCCTGTCACCACCATCTGGGGCCTGCGCAACAAGGTGCTCTCCGCGCGGGCGGGCGCCACCCTCAACGAGACCCTGCGCCCGGTGCGCGACATCGAGGTCGCCGACGCGGGCCACCTCGTGATGGTCGAGGCACCCGAAACCGTCACCACCGCCATAGTTTCCGCGATCGACTACGCGAACGGAGGAAAACGATGAGCCGTACCGTGCAGGTCACCGTCGACGCCGCCGATCCCCGGGCACTGTCGACCTTCTGGCGCGACGTGCTGGGGTACGCGCATCCGGCCCCACCCGGGGTCGAGCTGCCCGCCGGCGCCGATCCGCTGGCCGCCTGGGACGAGTTCCTCGCCCGCGCCGGGGTTCCCGAGGAGCAGCGCAACACCCGCTCGGCCATCGAGGACCCCGAGGGCCGGGGTCCGCGGATGTTCTTCCAGCAGGTGCCCGAGGGCAAGGTCGCCAAGAATCGCGTCCACCTCGACGTGCGGGTCGCGCCGGGGCTCCAGGGCGCGGAGCGGATGGCGGCGCTGGAAGCCGAGTGCGAACGGCTGCTCGCCCTCGGCGCCCGCAGACTCGAACGCTTCGAACCCGAGCCGCCGCTCGGGTTCGGCCACATCGTGATGGCCGACCCCGAGGGCAACGAGTTCTGCCTGGATTAGCCGGTGTGGCTCAGACGGTTTCGGCGGGCACCGCCAGCGCGGCCTGCATCGCGACGCCGTCGACGTAGGTGTGCTTCTCGCGCACCGCGCCGTTCTCCACGAACACCACATCGGCGATGTCCACGTCGACCGCGCCGCCGGTCACCGAGGTGCCCGACAGCGTCCACTGCACGACCCAGAAATCATCGCCGACCCGCAGGTTCACCAGGGTGAAGGTGAGGTCGGGGACGAGGGCGAAGGTCTCCGCCGCGGCGGTGCGGATCTCCGCGCGGCCGCGCGCGGGCTTGCCGCCGGAGTGCAGATGGAAAATCGAATCGGGCGTGTGCAATTCGACGATGCGGTCGGGGTCGCGGTCGGCCCAGCAGGCGTGATAGCGCTCGAAGAGATCTTTGGTGGCATCGGACATGGCCGGAGCCCCTTCCAAGATACAAACAGGATGACTGAATGTTCCCGGACGTGCCGACGGCGGTCAAGGCGGTCCTGGCCTAGACTTCTACGTCGCCATGACCCCAGACCGCCGCACCCAAGCCGAACGCTCGGCCTCCACTCGTACCGCCGTCATCCGCGCGGGACGAGAACTGTTCGGGCGCCACGGATACGGCGCGGTGAGCACGATCGCGGTCGCCGAGGCCGCCGGGGTGAGCCGGGGCGCGCTCTATCACCAGTTCGGTGAGAAGCGCGACCTGTTCGAGGCGGTGTTCGAAGACCTCGAACGCGACCTGGTCGAGGTGATCGCCGCCGCGGTCGCCGCGGCACGCGCCCCCGACCCGATCGCGAGCCTGATCGTCGGCTGCCTGGCCTGGCTCGAGGCCTCGACCGCGCCGGACGTGCGCCGCATCGCGCTGCTGGACGCGCCCGCGGTGCTCGGCTGGAGCCGGTGGCGCGAGATCGAGCTGCGCCACACGATCGGCCTGGTGGAGAACGCGTTGGCCGGCGCCATCGCCGCCGGCCGCGTTCGGCGTCAGCCGGTCCGGCCGCTGGCCCTGATCCTCGTCGGCGCGCTCGACGAGGCGGCCCAGTTCCTGGCCGCCACCGACGAACCGGCCGATACGGCGGCGGCGCGGGCCGTCATCGAACAGGTGATCTCGGGCCTCGCGCTCCCGTCGTCGTAGCCCCGGGAAGTTATCTAGGTTAGGCTTACCTAATGACTTCCGCTGCTGTGCAACGTCCGACCATGGCCTACGCGACGATGCGGGTGCGCCGGGTGGTGCGGCTGACGCCGCGCATGGTCCGGGTCACGTTCGACTGTGCCGATTCCGCCGCCCTCGCCGATGCCGGGCCGGATCAGTACACGAAGGTGTTCTTCCCGCTGCCCGGGCAGGCGCGCCCCGTGGTGCCGCCGCCGATCGAGGTCGAGGGCGGTGTGATGAGTTGGTACCAGCGCTATCTCGCCATGCCCGACGAGATCCGGCCACCGATGCGCACCTACACCGTGCGGGCTCAGCGGCCGGAGCTCGGCGAACTCGACATCGACTTCGCGCTGCACCCCGATCACGCCGGTCCGGCCTCGGACTGGGCCGCCACCGCGGCGCCGGGCGACGAGATCGGACTGCTCTGCCCGCCGCACGCGCTCTACTGCCCGCCGCCGGAGCCGGACTGGCAGCTGCTCGTCGGCGACGAGACGGCGATCCCCGCGATCGGCGCCATCGTCGAACGGCTGGCGACCGGGGCCGTGCTGCGCGCGTACATCGAGGTGGCCGGTCCCGACGACGAGCAGCGGTTCGAGACGCGCGGCGACGTGCGCATCGACTGGGTGCACCGCGGGACGCGCCCGCACGGTGCCGCGGTCGTCGACGCGGTCTGCGCCGCAACGCTTCCCGGTGGCGCGCCGTACGCGTGGATCTCCGGCGAGGCGAATCTGGTGAAGCTCGTGCGCCGCGAACTCGTTCGTGAGCGAGGCGTGGACAAGCGGGCGATCACCTTCACCGGCTACTGGCGACAGGGTCGCACCGAGGAGGACAACGGCCGCGAGAAGGTGCGCCGCGCCGCCGCGGGGGAGCTGCTGGTCGACGAGGACTGAGCCCGCTCGCTGCACGGTGATGCCACTAACAGTTAACGCACTAACTGTTAGTGGCATAATGCTGTGTGGACGAAGAAAGGTGGCGGACCCGTGGAACAACTCGACGACCCCCTGCGGCTGGACCGGCAGGTGTGTTTCGCCCTGGCGGTGGCCAACCGCTCGGTGCTAGCGGTCTACCGGCCGCTGCTCGAACCCCTGGGCCTCACCCATCCGCAGTACCTGGTGATGCTGGCCCTGTGGGGCGAGGCGCCGATGTCGGTGAAGGCGGTGGCCGAGGCGATCCAGCTCGACTCGGCGACGCTTTCGCCGCTGCTCAAACGCCTCGAGTCGGCCGGCCTCATCACCCGCCGCCGCGACCCGCACGACGAGCGCACCTTGCTCATCGACCTCGCCGACGCGGGCCGGGCGCTGCGCGAGCGGGCCGAACAGATCCCGCCCGCCGTCGTCGCCCGGCTCGGTGTGAGCCTGGCGGATCTGGAAGAACTTCGTGACGTCCTCGGCCGCGTGAACACGGCCGCGCGGCAGGCCGCGGAAAGGGAGCTCCTGTGAACGCCTCCACCCCGAACCTCTGGCAGCGCGTGCGCTACGTCACCGGTGGGACTCTGCCCCCGTCGATGACCGACTGGGTACTCGCCGACCTGACCGGGCCCGGCGCCACCCGCCGCTACCTGCTGCGGTTCCTCGTCCCCGTCCTGCCGGTGCTGTGCCTGTTCCTGCTGGTCCCGGGCCCGCTGTGGATCGGGATGTCGATGATGGCGCTGCTGTACCTGCCGCTGGTCTACTTCACCGTCGCGCTCACCTATGTCTACCGGCGGCACCGGCTGGTCAGCCACGGCCTCGATCCCGAACTCGCCGACGCGGCCGAACGCCGCCGCGCCGAGGCCGAGCGCGTCGCCTACGAGGCCCGCCACCACCGCGACTGAACGGGGTCTGTCAGCACGCCCCGAACGGGGGTAGCGTCCGAGCTGTGGAGGAGGTGGCTGTGGGTGACCTCGTGCGGGTCCCGACCGTGGGTGTCGAAGAGGAGTTCCTGCTCACCGACCCGGACACCGGCGCGCCCACCCCGCAGAACACCCAGGTCGCCGCGGCGGCCCGCGAGGTCGGCATCGACCTGCAGCTGGAACTGACGCGCTGCCAGGTGGAGACCAGCACGGGCGTGCACACCCGGATCGAGGACCTGCTGAGCGAACTCCGCACGACCCGGCGCCGGGTCGCCGATTGCGCGGCCGAGCACGACGCCCGGCTGCTGGCGGTGGCGGTGCCGCCGACCGTGCCCGACGGCTACCCGGTGACCGACACCCCGCGCTATCAGCGCATCGCGCACACCTTCGGCATGCTCGCGCACGAGCAGGGCCTGTGCGGCTGTCATGTCCACGTGGCGGTGCCCGACCGCGAGACCGCCGTGCTGGTCAGCAATCACGTGCGGCCGTGGCTGCCGGTGCTGCTCGCGTTGACCGCGAATTCGGCCATCTACCGCGGCGCGGAGACCGGGTACGCGAGCTGGCGCAGCATTCTGTGGCGACGCTGGCCGAGCGCGGGACCGCCGCCGTACTTCGGCTCGCTCGACGAGTACGAGGCCACGGTGGCGATGATGCACGCCAGCGGCAGCATCCTCGACAAGAAGATGGTCTACTGGGACATCCGCCCGTCGGAATCGTTTCCGACCGTGGAGATCCGGGTGAGCGACATCCCGGCGACCGCGGCGGAATCGGCGCTGGTGGCCGCGCTGATCCGGGGCGCGGTCGCGATGGCGCTGCGGTCGATCGAGCGGGGCGAGCCGGCGCCGACGGTGTCGGGTGAGGTGTTGCGCGCCGCGTACTGGAACGCCGCGCACAGCGGCCTCGACGGGCATCTGCTGCACCCGGTGCGCGGGAGCGTGGTCCCGCACTGCGAACTGCTCGGCGAACTGCTCGACCGGATCGACCCCGCGTTGCGTGCCTGCGGCGACCGGGAATTCGTCGCCGACGCCGTCGCGGCCCTGCGCGAGCGCGGCAACGGCGCCCGACGTCAGCTGCGGGCGATGCGCAGGCGACACGAGGTCACCGATGTGGTCGGCGAACTCGCGCGCGCGACGCTCGAAGGCTGCTGATCACCGGGGCGGGCGCAACACATCGAGTTGCTGCCGGAGCCGTTCCAGTGCCGCCCGCGCGGCCTCGAGCTCGGCCTGCAGGCGCGCGATCGCCGCGTCGTCGACCAGCGGGGGAACCGAGGTTCCCGGCTGCTCACCCGGCGCGGGCAGCGGTCTGCCCGGCGGGGGCGGCGCGCCGGGACCGCCGCCGGGCGCGGTCGCCAGGTCACCGGTCTCGGGGCCGAAGACCTGGTCGAGCGCCTCGGTCAGGGTCGGGGCGTACCCGACCCGGACGCCACCGGTCCCCGGTTCCCGGTAGCTGACCAGCACGCGCGCCAGCTGCGGGAAGGTCGATCCATTGGGCGTGGTCGAAATCCGTTCGGTGAACAGCGGTTCGACATAGAGCACGCCGCCGTCGGCGATCGGCAGCGTGATCAGGTTCCCGTACTGGATCTGATTGGACCGCTCGAGCAGGGTGCGCTCCGAGGCGACGCGGGTATCGGAGATCATCGAGTTCTGGATCTGCTGCGGACCCTGGGTGAGGGTGTCGGTGGGGAGTTGCAGGATATGGAACCGGCCGTAGCTCTCCGGGTCCGAGCGCACGGAGATGTAGGCGGAGAGGAACTCCCGGCGGAACCCGACCATGGCGCTGGTGAGCCGGAAGGACGGCCGCGCGTCGTCGGCGTCGCCGAGCAACACGTAGTACGGCGGCTGCTGCGGGTTCGCCTCCACCGTCGGGTCGCTGGGTACGGACCAGAAGGCGTTGTTGGTGAAGAACTCTCGCGGATCGTCGACGTGATAGCGGGCGAGCAGGTCGCGCTGGACGACGAACAGGTCCTCCGGATACCGGAAGTGCGTGCGCAGCTCGGAACTGATCGCCGACTCGGGTTCGACCGTGCCGGGGAACACCCGCATCCACGCCGCCAGCACCGGGTCCTGCCCGTCGACCTGGTACAGCGTGACCGTTCCGTCGTAGGCGTCGACGGTGGCCTTCACCGAATTGCGCGCGTAGGAGATCTCCTCGCCCTCGATGCCGGGCGTGCCCAGCGAACTGCGCGCGGCGTAGGGGTAGCCCTCGATCGTGGTGTAGGCGTCCACGATCCAGACGATGCGGCCGTCCACGACCGCCGGATACGGATTGTGGTCGACGGTGAGCCACGGCGCGACCAGCTCCACCCGTTCGCGCGGGTCACGGTGGAAGATGATCTTCGACTCGGGCCCGATCGCCTTGGCGAAGAGGATGTTCCGCTCGGTGTAGGCGGTGGCGAAGGCGAAACGGTTGAGCCAGTTGCCGATCGGCACGCCACCGGCGCCGGTGTAGGTGTACTTCGTGGCGTCGGTGTCGTATTCGCGTGGCTCGGTGCCGCCGCCGACGACGGCGTAGTCGGGATCGGTCCTGGCGATCACCTCGCCGAAGTAGACGCGCGGCTGCTCGACCGGGATCACCTGGTTCCCGGCGTGCTGGGAGGCGATGTCGCTGACGGCGTAGATGGGATAGCCGCTGTTGCCGGCCGAACTGTCGGCGGTGGCGTCGCGCACCGCGGCGTTGACGCGGTTGGCCGGGGCCGCGACGAAGCCGTCGCCGTGGGTGTAGACGGTGTGCCGGTTGACCCAGTGGGATTGGTTGCCGCTCAACGCCGCCGGGGTCAACTCCCTGGCCGCGACGACATAGTCGCGCAGGCGGCCGTCGACGGTATAGCGGTCCAGGTCGAGGTGATCGGGGAAGCTGTAGAAGTTCTTGAGCTGTTGCTGCTGGGTGAAGGTGCGCGAGAGCACGGCCGGATCGAGCAGGCGGATGTCGGCGATCGTGGTCGCGTCGGCGGGCACCTGTGGCGGCTGTTTCGACCCGACGCCCGGATAGGGCTGATACTCCACCCGATCGGCGCCGATCCCGTAGGCCTGCCGGGTGGCCGCGATATTGCGTTCGATGTAGCGGCTCTCCATGTCGGCGGCGTTGGGACGCACCGAGAACTGTTCCACCGCCAGGGGCCAGACCCCGCCGACCACGATCGAGGACAGTAATAGCAGCGCCCCCGCCATCGCCGGAATCCGCAGGTCGCGCAGCACGACGGCGGACAGGACCGCCGCGGCGCACACCAGCGCGATCGAGAACAGCACGAGGCGGGCCGGGAGCACGGCGTTGATGTCGGTGTAGCCGGCGCCGGCGAAGGTGGGTTCGCGGCGCCTGCTCGACAGCAGCTGATACCGGTCGAGCCAGTACGCGACCACCTTCAGCAGCAGGAACAGGCCGAGCAGGGTCGCCAGCTGGACCCGCGCCGCCACGCTGAGACCGAGTGAGCCGCCCCCGACCCGCACGCCGCCGAAGAGGTAGTGGGTGGCGAGACAGACCAGAAAGGCCAACACGACCAGGGCGAAGCCCCAGCTCAGCAGCCACCGGTAGAACGGCAGGTCGAAGACGTAGAAACCGATGTCGTGACCGAACTGTGGGTCACGCTGGTCGAAGGACCCGCCGCGCAGGAACAGCTGCACCGTCTCCCAGCGCGACTGGCCGACGAGCCCGCACAGCAGCCCGATCCCGGCGGCGATCCCCGCCCCGAGCCGCAGCGGCCATCGCAGCACCACGGCCCTGACCTCGGCGACGGGATCCTCGGCGCGCACGACGGGCAGGAAGATCGGCCGCGCGCGGAAGGCCAGCCACATCGCGAGGAACACGACACCGCCCGCCAGCACCGAGACCGCGGCGAACAGCACCACCTCGGTGAGCAGCACGGTCGACCAGACGCGCCGATAACCGACCTCGCCGAACCACAACCAGTCGATGTAGGCGTGGTTCACGCGCGGCAATACCAGCAGAGCCACGAAGAAGGTGGCGCCCGCGGTGATCCACAGGCGCAGTCGCCGAGGCAGCTGTCCCGCTGCGGAGACGTCCGGTGCGCTCATCTGCCACTCCCGAGACCACGCCGGTTCCCGGACCGGCGAAGATCATCGCCCCCGATTCTACTCGGCGGCGGTGTCCGATCACGGGATACGCGCGACCGCTCCCAGCATCGAGACGGCTTCCTTGCGCGGGTGCGGGCGCCAGGAGGTCGGGCGCCATTCGATCACCGAGACGATGCCGGGGCAGACCAGCTCCAGGCCGTCGAAGAAGCGGGTGAACTCGGCGGTCGAGCGGAGCTGGAAGGGGACGCCACTGCGTTCGTTGGCCTCGATGCTGGCCGCCTTGTCCTCGACGGAGAGATGGTCGTCGGTCGCGTGGGTCATCGTGAGGTAGCTGCCCGAGGGCAGTGCCGCGCAGAGTTCGCGCACCACGTCGTAGGGGTGCATCGCGTCGGTGAGGAAATGCAGTACCGCGCAGAGCATCAGGGCCACCGGCCGGTCCAGGTCCAGGGTGCCTGCCAGCGCCGGGTGGGCGAGGATCGAGGAGGGCTCGCGCAGGTCGGCGTCGATGTAGGCGGTCGCGCCCTCGGGCGTGCTGTGCAGCAGCTCGCGGGCGTGATAGAGCACGATCGGATCGTTGTCGACGTAGACGACCCGGCATTCGGGGGCGAGGTCCTGCGCGAGTTCGTGCACATTGCCCGCCGTCGGCAGTCCGGTGCCGATGTCGAGGAATTGCCGGATGCCGGCGGTCTCCACCAGATAGGGCACCGCGCGGCGCAGGAAACTCCGGTTCTCCAGGACGGCGAAATGGATGGACGGGAAGGCCTCGGCGACCGCGTCGGCGGACGCGCGGTCCGCTTCGAAATTGGCGCTGCCACCCAGCCAGTAGTCGTATCGGCGGGCCGGGTGCGGTTTGCTGACATCCACCCGGTCGGCAGCGGATTCGAAGTCCACGGCGCATGTCCTCTCTCTCGGCTACGGTCGTGCCATGCCCCTGCAGTTCAGCCCTTATGACTTCGCTGTCCACGCCGATCCGTACCCGTACTATGCCAGGTTGCGCAGCGAGGCCCCTGTCTACCGCAACACCACCGACGACTTCTGGGCGTTGTCGCGCCACGCCGACGTGCAGGCCGCGCTGCGCGATTCCGACCGATTCTCCAGCGCCAACGGATTGCGGATGGAACCGGCCTTCTGGGGGCCGCAGGCGGAGAAGTTCTTCTCCTTCGTGGCGATGGATCCGCCCAAGCACACCAGGATGCGCGGGCTCGTCGTCCGGGCGTTCACCCAGCGGCGGGTGCAGAGCCTGGAACCGCGGCTGCGCGAGATCGCCCGGCGCACACTGGAACCGCTGCTCGCGCGCGGCAGTTTCGACCTGATCGCCGATTTCGCGGGCCCGTTCCCGACCGACGTGATCTCCGAACTGGTCGGCGTGCCCGAGCAGGATCGCGAGCTGCTGCGCAAGCTGGGCATGGAGATCATGTACACCGACGCGGAGTCCACCGACCTGCGCCCCGAGGCGATGCAGGCGATCGGCGCGCTCGTCGGCTATTACACCGAGCTGACCATCGCGCGTGCCCGCGACCGCACCGATGATCTGCTCTCCGGCCTGCTCGACGCCGCCGAGGGTGACGACCGGCTCACCCCCGAGGAGATCGTGGGCGTACTGATCCTGCTGGTCGGCGCCGGGATCGAGACCGTGATGCTGACCATGGGCAATGCCTGGCACGCCGCCGCGCTGCACCCCGACCAGCGGCGCGCCGCCTTCGACGGCCGGATCGACGACTGGATCGCCGAATCGATGCGCTACGACCCGGCGACCCAGGCTCAGCTGCGCACGACCACCACGCCGGTCGAGCTGCACGGGGTGGAGATCCCGGCCGACGCCAGGATCCTGCTGCTCACCGGGTCGGCGCATCGCGACGAGGCGGTCTTCGCGAACCCGGACGTGTTCGATCTCGACCGCGACACCAGCGCCGCGCTGTCCTTCGGCGCGGGCCGACACCACTGCCTCGGCATGAACCTGGCCCAGCTGGAGCTGCGGGTGGCCCTGGAGGAGATCGTCGCCGCGGTCGCCGACTACGAGATCGACACCGACAATCTGGTGCGGATCCACTCCTCCAACAACCGTGGCTTCGCCTCGCTGCCCACCACGGTGAGTCTGCGCCCATGATGCTCGGCCGGGGTGCTCCCGTGATCTTCGCGCTGGGTGTGGCGCTGTCGGCCACGGTGTCGCCGATCGCGTCGGCCACACCCGGTTCCAGCTGTGCCGAGCCGGCGCCCGGCGCGGCGCCGGAGCGGGCCACGGCCGAGCAGGTGGGCATGGACGACGCGGCCGTGGCCGAGGCGGTGCGGTTCGGGGTGCGAGCCAAGGCGCACGCGATCCAGATCTACCGGCACGGTTGCCTGGTCGGAGATCACGGCGTGCCGGGCGACGCACCGATGCCGCTGTTCAGCGCGAGCAAGGGCGTCACCGCGGTCGCGGTCGGTCGCGCGGTGACGCTCGGCTACTTCGGCCTCGACGATCCGCTGGGGAAGTTCTTCCCGCAGGCCGACGCCGAGCACGCGGGAATCACCGTGCGGCAGGTGCTCAACCAGACGACGGGCCTGCACTTCAGCTGGCCCGCCGACATCGCGAGCCTCGCCACCGACGCGATCGACCGGACCCTGTCGAGTCCGGTTCGCTTCGCGCCCGGCACGACCTTCCAGTACGCGCAGGCCGTGCTGAGTCTGCTGCCGAAGATCATCGAGATCACCACCGGCATCGACTTCCAGCGGTTCGTCGACGAGCAGGTGATGTCGCCGCTGGGCATCGACCGCGGCGACTGGGTGTGGTTGCGGGACAAGGTGGGAACGACCTCGGTGGCAGGGGGCTTGGCCATGCGCCCCGCCGACCTGGCCAGGATCGGCCAGATGCTGTTGCGCGAGGGCAGTTGGGGCGGGCAGCGCCTGCTCGACCGGGAGTTCCTGCGGCAGGCGGTGACACCGACCCCGGCCAACGGCGGCTACGGCTTCCTGTGGTGGCTCAACGCGGGCGAGACCTACCGCGGCGTGAATGTGCCCATGCCGGTGGAGTATCCGCACCGGCTCTTTCCCGGTCTGCCGCACGACGCCTACGCCTTCTCCGGGGCGCTGGGGCAGTTCCTGGTGGTGATTCCCAGCCGGGACATGGTCATCGTGCGACTCGGCGTGCCCGCGACGATCGATCCGGACAACATCACCGGATTCCTCACGGGAACGAGCAATCCGGACAACCGCATGCTGTTCCACCGCGCCGTCGCGGCGATCCGGGAGCAGCCGGAACCACTCGACGATCCGAACATTCCGCCCGACGCGGTGCACCGGCCGGGAGCGACACCCGAAGAACGCGCGGCGCTGCTCGACGCGCAGAACGTCCTGGACATCCTGCTCGGGGCCGGGGTGTACGCCGCGGACACCCAGGGGGCGTTCGACGGCGTCGCGGCACTCGGAACGCAGGTGGCGGCCGCGTTCGGGGCGACGCCGACGCCACCTCGGTAGGCTGATGGTCAGTCCGCGCCGCGAAGACGGAGTGAGAGCATGCCGAGTAGTCGCGTACCCGGGTGTCGCGCGGCACTGACCGCGCTCGCGGTACTGGCCGTGGGGTGCGGCGGTGCCGATCCCGGTCCGCCCGCGCCGTCGGCGACGATCGCGTCCACCACGGCGCCGAGCGCGCCCGGCGGTGCGCCCGACCTGAACGCGCCGGAAGAGGTGGCCACCGGGATCGACGTGCCATGGGGTCTGGCGTTCCTGCCCGACGGTGCGGCACTGGTGGCCGAACGCGACTCCGGGCGGGTGCTGCGGGTGTCACCGGGGCGCGCGCCGGAATCGTTCGCCGAGATTCCCGGCGTGGTCGCGCGGGGTGAGGGCGGCTTGCTCGGCCTCGCGGTCGCGCCGGACTATGCCGAATCACGCACCGTCTACGCGTATTTCACCGCCGCCGACGACAATCGCGTCGTCCGGTTCCGGCAGGGCGCGGCGCCGGAGGTCGTGTTCGCGGGAATCGCGAAGGCGGGCAATCACAATGGTGGCCGCATCGCCTTCGGGCCCGACGGCATGCTCTACGTGGGCACCGGCGACGGGGGGGAGCGCGAGCTCGCGCAGGACCCCGCGAGTCCCAACGGCAAGATCCTGCGGCTCACGCCGGACGGTGCTCCGGCACCGGGCAATCCGACACCGGGCTCTCCGGTGTACAGCCGCGGCCACCGCAATGTGCAGGGCCTCGCCTGGGACAGCGCAGGCAGGCTGTTCGCCGCCGAGTTCGGGCAGAACCGGCTCGACGAGATCAACCTGATCGAACCGGGCCGCGACTACGGCTGGCCCGCTGTAGAGGGCGCGGGTGGCGCGGACCGCGGGTTCACCGACCCGCTGCTCACCTGGTCGACCGCCGAGGCCTCGCCGTCGGGCATCGCGATCGCCGGGGACACCCTCTTCGTGGCCGCCCTGCGTGGTGAGAGATTGTGGACGGCGACGATGTCCGGCACCGGCCTCACGAACCCCCGAGATCTGTTCCGCGACAACTACGGCCGCCTGCGCACGGTCGAGGTGGCACCCGACGGAGCACTCTGGCTCACCACCTCCAACACCGACGGCCGCGGCGACACCAGCGCCGGCGACGACCGCGTCCTCCGCTTCCCGGCCCGCTGACCCCGCCACCGCCGCGGTGTCCCGGACACCGAGCCCGCTGGTCGGGGTGCGCGGCGGCTGGGCCGACCACTTCGATCTGCTCACCGGTCGGCGAACCGCGGCGACACGGTGGTCGGCAACGACGTGTGGTTCGGCGACGGTGTCACCGTGATGCCCGGTGTGCGACCGATCGCCGACCTCGAAGCGGCGGCGGACGCGGAGCCGTTCGGTCCACCGCGCTGATCCGGGGTCCGCCGAATTCGCCGATGCCGACCGGCGAGACCCGCGCGAACGTCGCCGGACGCCCCGTCGACCGGGAGATCTGATCGATACGTGCGGGTAACCCTCGAACGCTGTTCACTTATACGTGAGATAAGTGCAGACTGCGCAGGACCGAATTCGACAATCGCACCCGCCCGGGGGCAAGACCTTGGAATGGAAGGAGTCGGCGAGTGTTCAGCCGCATCGCCATCGTCAACCGGGGTGAGGCCGCCATGCGGCTCATCCACGCCGTCCGTGATCTGGCAGCGGCGACCGGGCTACCGATCGAAACGGTCGCCCTGTACACCGACGTCGACCGCAACGCCACCTTCGTGCGCGCCGCCGATATCGCCTACGACCTCGGCCCCGCCGCCGCCCGCCCGTACCTCGACCTCAAGGTGCTCGAGCAGGCGCTCGTCGCCACCAAGGCCGACGCGGCCTGGGTCGGCTGGGGCTTCGTGGCCGAGGACCCGGCCTTCGCCGAGCTGTGCGAGCACATCGGCGTCACCTTCATCGGACCCAGCGCCGAGGCCATGCGCAAACTGGGCGACAAGATCGGCGCCAAGCTGCTCGCCGAAGAGGTCGGTGTCCCCGTCGCGCCGTGGAGCCGCGGCGGCGTCGACACCGTCGAGGACGCCATCGCGGCCGCGGCCGAGATCGGCTACCCGCTGATGCTCAAGGCGACCGCGGGCGGCGGTGGCCGCGGCATCCGCAAGGTCGCCAGCGAAGCCGAGCTCGTCGACGCCTACGAGCGCACCCGCCAGGAAGCGGCCCGCGCCTTCGGCAGCGGCGTCGTGTTCCTCGAGCGCCTGGTCACCGGAGCCCGCCACGTCGAGGTGCAGGTCATCGCCGACGGGCAGGGCACCGCGTGGGCGCTGGGCGTGCGCGACTGCTCGGTGCAGCGGCGCAACCAGAAGGTCATCGAGGAGTCGGCCTCGCCGGTGCTCAGCGCCGAGCAGGCCACCGAACTGAAGGCCTCGGCCGAGCGCCTCGCCGTCGCCGTCGGCTACTGTGGCGCGGCCACCGTCGAATTCCTGTACCACCCGGGCGAGCAGCTGTTCGCGTTCCTCGAGGTCAACACCCGGCTGCAGGTCGAGCACCCGATCACCGAGCTCACCACCGGTTTCGACCTGGTGCAGGCGCAGCTGTCGGTGGCCTCGGGCAACAAGCTCACCGGTGAGCCGCCGGTCGAGCGCGGCCACGCCATCGAGGCCAGGCTCAACGCCGAGGACCCCGACCGCGACTTCGCGCCCGCGCCCGGCCGCATCGTGCGCCTCGACCTGCCCGCCGGTCCCGGCATCCGCGTCGACACCGGCGTCAGCGAGGGCGACACCATCCCCGCCGACTTCGACTCCATGATCGCCAAGATCATCGCCTACGGCCGCGACCGCGACGAGGCGCTCGGCCGGCTGCGCCGCGCGATGGCGCAGACCCGTGTCGTCATCGAGGGCGGCGCCACCAACAAGAGCTTCGTGCTCGACCTGCTCGACCAGCCCGAGGTGATCGACGCGAGCGCCGACACCGGCTGGATCGACCGCGTGCGCGGCGAGGGCCGCCTGGTCTCGCACCGCCACTCGGCCATCGCGCTCGCCGCCGCGGCCATCGACGCCTACGAGGAGGACGAGCGGGCCGAGCAGCACCGTCTGCTCTCCACCGCGTCCGGCGGCCGTCCGCAGGTGCAGCACGAGAGCGGCCGCCCGCTCGACCTGAAGCTGCGCGGCGCGAGCTACCGCGTCCGCGTCGCGCGGATCGGCGCGCACCGCTTCCGCGTCGGCATCGAGTCCGGCGCCGAACTGGTGACCGCCGACGTCGATCTCGAGCGGTTCGACGAGCACACCGGTCAGCTCGTCGTCAACGGCACCCGCTACCGGCTGATCACCGGCACGCACGGCCCGACCCACCTGGTCGACGTCGACGGCGTCACCCACCGGATCAGCCGCGACGAGGGCGGCGTCGTCCGCTCGCCCGCGCCCGCGCTGGTGGTCGGCACGCCGGTCGAGGTCGGTGCCGAGGTCGAGGCGGGCGCCGCGGTGCTCGTGCTCGAGAGCATGAAGATGGAGACGGTGCTGCGCGCGCCGTTCCGCGCCCGCCTCAAGGAGTGCGCGGTCTCCGTCGGCACCCAGGTCGAGACCGGCGCCGCGCTGCTGCGCCTGGAGCCGCTGGCCGACGACGACGAGGCCACCGAGACCGAAGCCGTCGGCGCCGTCGACCTCGATCTGCCCGGCGAGCCCACCCCGCGCCAGGCGCACGAGCGGCTCACCCGCGGTCTGCAGGATCTGCGCAGCCTGCTGCTCGGCTTCGACGTGGACCCGCACGACGACCGCCGCGTCCTCGACGACTACCTCGCCGCGCGCCGCGATTCCGTGGCGGCCAACCACCGTCCGCTGGCCGAGGAGCTCGAACTCGTCCAGGTCTTCGCCGATCTGGCCGCGCTGAGCCACAACCGCGCCGCCGAGGACGAGCACGGCCAGAGCCACGTGCACAGCGACCGCGAGTACTTCCACACCTACCTGCAGAGCCTCGATGTCGAGCGGGCCGGGGTGTCGGAGTCCTATCGCGCCAAGCTGGCCACGGCGCTGGGCCACTACGGCGTCACCGAACTGGATCGCACCCCCGATCTGGAAGCGGCGGTGTTCCGCATCTTCCTCGCCCAGCAGCGCCCGTCGGACACCGTCGAGGTCGTCACCACGCTGCTGCGCGAATGGCTGCGCGAGCCGATGCCGGACCAGGTACTGCGCGAGCCGGTCGGCCTGACGCTGGAACGGCTCGTCGTGGCCACCCAGGTGCGTTTCCCGGTGATCGCCGACCTGTGCCGCGGCCTGGTGTACGGCTGGTACGGCCAGCCGCTGCTGCGCCGCAACCGCGCCCGCGTCTACACCAACGTCCGCAGGCACCTGACCCACCTGGACGCGCACCCCGACGCCGCCGATCGCGCGGACCGGATCGCCGACATGGTGCGCAGCACCGAGCCGCTGGTGCGCCTGCTCGGCCAGCGCCTGGAACGGAACAAGCCGGACCACACGGTGATGCTCGAGGTGCTGACCCGCCGCTACTACGGCAACAAGGGCCTCACCGGGGTGCACACCGAGAAGATCGGCCCGAGCACCTTCGTCGTCGCCGAGCGCGACGGCGCCAGCCTGGTCTCGGCCGCGGTGAGCTTCGACGAGCTCGCCACCACCCTCGACGGCCTCGGCACCCTGGCGAGCGGCCGGGCCTCGATCGACGCCGACATCTACGTCAGCTGGGAGGCCCAGCCCGAGGACACCGACGCGATGGCCGCCGCGCTGCAGGAGATCCTCGGCGCGCAGCAGCTGCCGCAGCAGGTGCACCGGATCACCGCCACCGTCGCGGGCAGCGGCGGCGCGGTCATGCACCACCACTTCACCTTCCGGCCCACCGCCACCGGCATGGCCGAGGAGCGCCTGATCCGCGGCCTGCACCCCTACATCGCGCAGCGGATGCAGATGGAGCGGCTGCGCAAGTTCGACCTGACCCGCCTGCCGTCCTCGGACGACGAAGAGGTCTACCTGTTCCGGTGTGTCGCCAAGGGCAACCCGTCCGACGACCGCCTCATCGCCTTCGCCCAGGTCCGCGACCTGGCCGCGCTGCGTGAGCAGGACGGCAGGCTGCTCGCCCTGCCCACCGCCGAGGCCACCATCGCGACCTGTGTCGACTCGATCCGCCGGGCCCAGGCCGGTCGGCCCTCGGCCAAGCGGCTCAACACCAACCGCATCGTCATGTACATCTGGCCGCCGATGGAGGTCACCCGCGAGGAACTCGGCACCATCGGTGGGCACGTGCTGCCGACCGCCGCGGGCGCCGGGCTCGAGGAGATCCTGCTCATCGCCCGCCAGCGCGACCCGAAGACCGGCGAGCTCACCAAGGTCGGTGTGCGCATCGGCTTCGACGCCACCGGCGGCTCCACGGTGACGGTCGGCGATCTGACCGACGAGCCGGTCGAGCCCGTCGACGAGTACCGGCAGAAGGTGCTGCGGGCCGCGGCGCGCAACACCGTCTACCCGTACGAACTCACCGGCCTGCTGGGCGATTTCACCGAGTACGACCTCGACGCCGAGCACACGCTGGTGCCGGTGGACCGGCCGAAGGGCCGCAACACCGCGGCGATCGTCGCCGGTGTGGTCACCACGCCGACCCCGCGCCATCCCGAGGGCGTCACCCGCGTGCTTCTGCTCGGCGACCCGACCAAGTCGCTGGGCGCGCTCTCGGAGCCCGAGTGCCGTCGCGTGATCGCCGCGCTCGATCTGGCCGATCGCCTGCGGGTTCCGCTCGAGTGGTACGCGCTGTCCTCGGGCGCGCGCATCTCGATGGAGTCGGGCACCGAGAACATGGACTGGGTCGCCGCCGCGCTCAAGCGGATCGTCGAATTCACCCAGGGCGGCGGTGAGATCAACATCGTGGTCGCCGGCATCAACGTCGGCGCGCAGCCGTACTGGAACGCCGAGGCCACCATGCTGATGCACACCAAGGGCGTGCTGGTGATGACGCCGGAGTCGGCCATGGTGCTCACCGGCAAGCAGTCGCTGGACTTCTCCGGCGGCGTCTCGGCCGAGGACAACTTCGGCATCGGCGGCTACGACCGCGTGATGGGCCCCAACGGCCAGGCGCAGTACTGGGCGCCGAACCTGCCCGCCGCGCGCGACGTGCTGATGGCGCACTACGAGCACACCTATGTCGTTCCGGGCGAGCAGGCGCCGCGCCGGACCAGGACCGTCGACCCCGTCGACCGCGACATCTCCTCGTTCCCGCACACCCTGGCCGACAGCAGCTTCGCCACCGTCGGCGAGATCTTCTCGGCGACCGCGAACCCGGATCGCAAGAAGCCCTTCGACATCCGGACCGTGATGAAGGCGCTGGCCGACCAGGACCACGCCGTGCTGGAGCGCTGGGCCGGGATGGCCGACGCCGAGACCGCGGTGGTGCACGACGCGCACCTCGGCGGCATCCCGGTGTGCCTGTTGGGCATCGAGTCGCGCAATGTGCCGCGCCGCGGTTTCCCCTCGACCGACGGTCCCGACACCTACACCGCGGGCACGCTGTTCCCGCGCTCGTCGAAGAAGGCGGCCAGGGCGATCAACGCGGCCAGCGGCAACCGCCCGCTGGTGGTGCTGGCCAACCTGTCCGGCTTCGACGGCTCGCCCGAGTCGATGCGCAAGCTGCAGCTCGAGTACGGCGCCGAGATCGGCCGCGCCATCGTCAACTTCGAGGGCCCGATCGTGTTCTGCGTGATCTCGCGGTACCACGGCGGCGCGTTCGTGGTGTTCTCGAAGGCGTTGAACCCGAACATGACGGTGCTGGCGCTGGAGGGCTCGTTCGCCTCGGTGCTCGGCGGTGCCCCCGCCGCCGCGGTGGTGTTCGCCGGTGAGGTCAACGCCAGGACCGCCGCCGATCAGCGCGTGCGCGACCTGGAGACCCAGGCCGCCAACGCGTTCGGCACCGATCGCGCCACCCTGACCGCGGAACTGGACGAGGTCAGGTCCTCGGTGCGGGCGGAGAAGCTGGGCGATGTGGCCGCGGAATTCGACCGCGTGCACAACATCCAGCGCGCCGTCGAGGTCGGCTCGGTCGACGCCATCGTCAGTGTCGCCGAACTGCGTCCGCGGATCATCGCGGCCATCGAGGCCCACCTGGCCCGCTAGTAATCAGCGCGCGCGGCCACTCCGGGAACCCGGGGTGGCCG
>NZ_JARWOJ010000372.1 GCF_029868625.1 Nocardia neocaledoniensis
GTGTCACCTGGCCGGCAAGAAGTGCCCGAAGGTGGGCGGGGCGGGCAGCGCGGCCGGGCGCGGGGCGCGGCGGCCCCGGGGCGGGTTACGCCCGCGGGAGAGGAAAATCGGGGCGGACGGGTTGGGGAGGGGTGGTGGGCCCGGCCGGCCTCCCCCGGCCGCGCACCTTCGGGCACTTCTTGCCGGCCAGGTGACACTTGTCTTCGAATCCGGCGGGCAACCACGTCCCCTTCCGCAGCTGGGGATGCTGGGGAAAGTGCTGGAGGGCGGCGGTGGTGAAGATCAGGGGCGCCCACGCGGTGCGGATCTGCAACTGCTGGAGGACCCCGTTGCGGTCGGGGAACCGGCAGCCGAGCAGATCGGGCCCGGTGAGGTCGACACTCTCCAGCGCCGACCAGTACAGCGAGAACGACTGATCCGGATTGGCGAGGTGCGCGCGCCGATTCGAGATCATCGCCGCGCCGGGCCGCTCGGCCACCCACCGCGGTCGCGCGGCGGCTTCGGCGCGGGATCGCCGCGTCTCGTTGCGGATGCCGTTGCCCAGGTGCGCGGCGGCGCCGAGCGGTGTGCGCCCGTCGGCGCGCACCTGGCCGCGCGCCCACCGGCCGTCACCGAGACCGCGCCAGGTGAACCAGTGGACGCCCCCGTCGGCGAAACAGATCTCACCCGGCTCCAGCCGCACCCGCGTGGCGGTGGACGGGATCTCGGCGACCCGCCCGGCCGCGATCAGCTCCACCACCCCGCACGTGTACAGCAGGTAGTCGTCGAACCAGGTCCAGCCGGCCTGCTCGGCCAGGGCGCGATCGATATCGGCCAGCGGGTCGAACACGTCTCTCACCACCCACTCCCAACGTGCGCTCACGGTCAGCGCGCGATTCCTGCTTCAACGGTAGCGGAGGGCGGTGACCAGGCTCAGCGTTCGGATCAGGGCGCCCCGGTGACGTAGGCGATCGCGGTGTCGATCGCGGGCTGGCCACCCGCCATCGCGTAACCGGCCAGCGCGCCGATCGCGGCGCCGGCGACGGTCGCGACCGGCACGGTGATGAAGTCCAGGATGAACAGGCCGAGTGGGAAGCCGAGGACGAAGCCGATCGCCGCGCCGATGGCGGCGCCCTGGATGATCTCGGGCTGCAACCGCTGGGTCTCGGCGAAGAAGCGTTCCTGGGCGCTGATGTCGCGCAGCGGTGCGTCGGTCCCGCCGACGGGGGTGAGCGTGAGCCGGGTGCCTTCGGCGTCGATGGCGGGCGTCAGCGGCACGCTGTGCTCGCCGACGCGCACGACCATCGGCAGGGCGGCGATCACGGCGCCGGACGCGTCGGTGATCGCGACGACCTTCGCGTCGTGGACGAGCTGGAAGCGGCCCGCGTCGAGGGTGGTCACCACCGCGCGCCGATCCTCGGCCAGTCCGACCTGGTACTTCACGTCCTTGTCGACGCCGGTCAGCTGAATGCCCGTCGCCGGCTCGGCCTGCGCCGGGCGCGGTTCGATGCCCGGGGGAGTGGGCTCGGCGGCCCCGATTCCGGTGGCCGACAGGGTGACCCCCACCGCCAACAGTGCCGCACCGACCACTGTGCCGATCCTCATCCCGCAAGCCTCCCGCTGCCTCGCCGGGACCGAATCGTCCCGTTTCATCGCGGCAAACCTAACCGTTGCACGGCGATTCGGAAAGTCGTCGCGTGATCCGGCGAGCGCCGTGGCCGAATCGGGTCACCCGGCGGCGGGAGTGCGGTCACCGCCGGGCGCGCGCCGGGCGAACTCCGGTGCGCGTTCCGGGCGCAGGCCGATGCCGCCCAGGTACCCGGTGAGCCCGGCCAGCACCGGCACGGCGTCGACGACCCGCAGCGGTAGCGGCGCGGTCGGCAGGGCGCCCCGCAGGGCCGGGGCGATGAGCATCTCGTGCTCGCCACGCTGGGAGCGCTGCGTGAACGTGGCGGGCAGCATCCGCCTGCGCTGCACCTTCTCCAGGTCGGTGGTGGTGACCGTGCCGTCGAGCAGTGGCCGCGCCAGGATGCGCGCGGCCGCGACGGCGTCCTGGACGGCGAGATTCACACCGACGCCGCCGACCGGCGACATCGTGTGCGCGGCGTCGCCAAGGCACAGCAGGCCGGGCAGGTGCCAGCGGTCGAGCATCCCGACGGTCACCTCGAGCAACTTGACGTCGTCCCAGGAGCGGATCGCCGCGAGCGCGCCGGCGGGCCAGCCGAACAGTTCGGTGAGACGATCGCGCAGCCAGCCGATGTCGTGGGTGGCCCGCAGCGTCGCGTCGTGCCCCTTCTCGATGATGTAGCCGGTCTGGTAGTAGTCGCCGCGATCGAGCGCCACGGCGGAGTTGCCGCTGGTGAAGCGCGCCTGGATGGCGCCGCTGTCGATGTCGTCGGGCGATTTCGGGATGCGCAGGAACCACATGTCCATCGGTACCTCCGCCATCCGCTGACGCAGCCCCGCCGCCTCGCGGGTCACGGAATCCCTTCCATCGCAGGCGATCACGAGATCAGCGTCGAGGTCGTGCGTGCCGCCGCCGGCATCCCGGTAGCGCACGCCGCGCACCACGCCGGCGTCCTCGATCAGTCCGGTCACGGTCGAGCTCATGCGAAGGGTGAAGCTCGGTTCCGTGGCGGCGGCGCTCGCCAGCAGATCCAGGAAATCCCATTGCGGCACCATCGCGATGTGCTTGTACCGTCCGGGAATTCGGGTGAGGTCGGCGGCGACGACCATGCGGTCACCCGCGTACATGCGCATCTTCGTCAACGCGGATTGCGGCAACCTGGCGAAGGCCGGGCCGAGCCCGAGTTCGTCGAGCAGCCGCACCGTGGACGGATGGACCGTGTCGCCACGGAAGTCCCGCAGGAAGTCGGGGTGTTTCTCGAGCACGGTCACCGCGACGCCAGCGCGCGCCAGCAGCAGTCCCGCCATCATTCCGGCCGGCCCGCCGCCGACGATGCAGCAGGTGGTCTTGTCCATGAGTTCCCCCTCGGAAGTCAATGTCTACGACGAAGCGTAGTAGTCAAAGCCGGGACGGGTCCAGGGTTTTCGGAATTCGGCCCTTGACGTGAATGCGAGCCCGCGCAATACTGAACTAGATGGTTCAGTATGACTTCCTAGACGCCTCGTTCGGCGCGCTCGCCGACCCCACCAGACGGGGGATACTCGAGCGGCTCGGACGTGGACCCGCCAGCGTCAGCGAGTTGGCCGAGCGGTTCGAGATGACCTTGACCGGCATCAAGAAGCACATCGGTCTGCTCGAGGAGGCGGGCATGGTCGTCACCGAGAAGCGTGGCCGGATCCGGTACTGCCGGATCAGTGAGCACGTCTTCGACCGGGAGGTGGCGTGGATGAACGGGTACCGGCAGATGCTCGAGGCCCGGATGGACCGTCTCGGAGAATTCCTCGAACGAACGGAGCCAGAGCGATGAGCACCACCACCGACGACGCGGTCATCACGAGCACCTCGGACCGCGAAGTCCACATCGAACGCGATTTCGACGCGCCCCTGGACCGGGTGTGGGACGCCTACAGCCGGATCGAGCAGCTCTCGCGCTGGTGGGGCCGCGGCCACGTGGTCGACGTCGAGCGCTGGGAGTTCCGCAAGGGCGGGCACTGGCGTTTCGTCGAGCACGACGGCGACGAGTCCTACGGCTTCGAAGGCCGTTTTCGGGAGATCACACCGAAGGAGCGCATCGTGCAGTCCTTCGAATGGGACGGCATGCCCGCCCACATCTCCATCGACGCCACGACCTTCGTCGACCTCGGCGACGGCCGCACCCGCGTGGTCACCGACAGCGTCTTCCACACCGCCGAGGAATGCGCGGGCATGCTCGCCTCGGGCATGGAAGTCGGCCTCAACGACAGCTACCGCGCCCTCGACGCCCTGCTCGCCGGCGGCCGCTGAGCCCACGGGTTGATCCGGCGCCGCGGGGAAGGCGGTGCCGGATCAGCTGTGTGTGCAGCCCGTGGCTCGTTTGCGCGGCTTCAACCGCAGCGGCGGCAGCGGCGGCGCGGGAATCCGTTCGTCTGGTCCGTGCCCGGCGATATCGCCGAACCTGGTGGTATCCCTCGCCTCCCAGGCGGCGCGGGCCTCGACGATCTCGTCGTGGCTGCGGCCGACGAAGTTCCACCACATCACCAGCTCCTCGGCGAACGGCTCGCCGCCGACCAGGGCCAGTTGCGCGCCCTCGGTGCTCGACAACGACACCTCCGCGCGGTCGGTACCGAGGTAGAGCAGGGGACCGGCGCCGAGTTCGGTACCGTCCACCGTGACCGACCCGCGCACCACCAGCACCGCGTGCTCGAACGCGCGCTCCACCGGCAGGCGCACCTGGGCCCCCGCGTCGAGCACGATATCGGCGCCGACGATCGGCGTGTACGCCTTCGCCGGTGAGGTGACACCGCCCAGCGAGCCGATCAGCACCGTCGCGCGCAGACCGGGTTCCTCGTAGACGGGCAGCGCGCGATGCTGTTCGAAGTGCGGCTCGACGCCGGTCGCGGTGCCGGGCAAAGCGATCCACAGCTGCAGGCCGTTGCCCGCGTTCGCGCCGGGCACTCCGAACTCCGAATGCGCGATGCCGCGGCCGGAGGTCATCAGATTCAGCTGGCCCGGTTCGATCTCGACATCGGAGCCGACGGAATCGCGGTGCCTGATTCGCCCGTCGAACGGCCAGGTCACCGTCTGCAGGCCGATGTGCGGATGCGGGAGGATGTCGGGGGAGGCGCCGGTCTGCTTCACGGTCGGCGAACCGAATCGGTCGAGGAAGCACCACGCGCCGACGGTCGGCAGATCACGTTGCGGCAGTGTGCGTTCCACGTACACTCCGCGCACCCCACCGAGCGGTACCTCGCGAGCGGGATACAGCTCGGCGACCGGGCCCGGGCTCGGCGACGGCTCACACAGCGCCTCGGCCGGGTCGGCCTCCAGATCACTCATCGAGCGATGCCCTTACCGACCACATGCGCGTCGTACTCGGGGTGCTTGTCGAGCCAGCCCCGGATGAACGGGCAGTGCGCGGTGATGGTGCGCCCACGGGCGATCACGTCCTCGACGGCGAGCCGGGCCAGCACGCTACCGATGCCCTTGCCCGCGAAGGCGCCGTCGATCTCGGTGTGGATGAAATCGGTGTCGTTGTCGCGCTCGATGTATTCGGCGAAGCCGGCCAGCTCGCCGCCGTAGAACACGTCGTAGCGGTTCTTCTCCGCGTTGCGCACGACCCGGCGCTCCGGCTCGGTGGAGGTGGGCTGGGACGCGGGGGTCGCCTCGGACATCTTGCGCTCCTTCCGCACCCGAACCGGGTGCGCGCTCAGGATCGACACGCGGTTGAACGCGCCGATCACGATGGCGATCCAGATGATCACCGAGATCTGTTCCTCGGACCAATGCTCGCGCGCGATCGCGTATTCCCGATCGGTCGCGTCCTCGTCGGGCAGGGTCGCGGCGGCCTCGGCCAGCCCGAGCGCCGCGCGGTCGGCGGCCGAGTACGGGCCGCCACGCCGCCACGAGGGCAGCACGGCGATCTCCTGCGCGGTCAGCCCGGCGCCGGAACCGGCGCGTTCGTGCACATCGAGGCAGTACGGGCAGCCGTTGATCTGCGAGACCCGCAGGTTGATCAGCTCGATCAACCGTCGGTCTATCCCCGCGGCGGTGGCGGCGGCGCGGACCTCGGCCGCGGTCGCGCTCATCGCCTTGAAGATCGCCGGATTCTGCTTGTCGACCCACACCCGCTCGCGTTGCTCGCTCACCCTGTGATGCTAGCGCCGGGCACCGCGTGGGCGCCCGGCGCCGAGCGTCATTCGCGTCCGGCGGAGGTGAACGACATATCTGCGTACCGGCTTCCGGCGACCTGTCCGGCGATCGGTTCCAGGCTGGCCAGTTCCGCCGCGCTCAGGCGCACGGTCGCCGCGGCGACGTTCTCCGCCAGTCTGCTCCGCTTGCGGGTGCCGGGAATCGGCACCACCGCCAGGTTGTGCACCGCGGCCCTGGCATGTACCCAGGCCAGCGCCACCTGGGCCTGGGTGAGCCCGTGCGCCTCGGCGATCGCGGCCAGCGGCGCCAGCAGTTCGGCGTTGTGGGAGGCGTTCTCGCCGGTGAAGCGCGGTTGGAAGCGGCGGAAGTCGCTGTCGCCCAATTCGCCCGCGCTGCGGAACGCGCCGGTGAGGAAGCCACGGCCCAGCGGGGAGTACGGCACGAAGGTCACCCCGAGTTCGGCCGCGGCCGGGACGGCGGTGTTCTCCACATCGCGGGAGAACAGCGACCACTCCGACTGCACAGCCGCGATCGGGTGCACCGCGTGCGCGGCGCGCAGTTCGTCGCCGGTCACCTCGGACAGGCCGAGCGCGCGCACCTTGCCCGCGGCGACGAGTTCGGCCATGACTCCGACGGTCTCCTCGATCGGGACCCGTGGATCGCGGCGGTGCATGTAGTACAGGTCGATGGTGTCGACACCGAGCCTGCGCAGGCTCGCCTCGACGCTGGAGCGGATGTAGCCGGGGGAGTTGTCGAAGCCGCGGAAGGTGGGGTCATCGGCCTTGCGGACGATGCCGAACTTGGTGGCGATCAGCAGTTCGTCGCGATGCGCGCCGACGAACTCGGACAGGAACTCCTCGTTGTGCCCCGAGCCGTAGATGTCGGCGGTGTCGAACAGTGTGACCCCGAGTTCGAGCGCGTGCTCGAGGGTGGCCCGCGATTCGGCCGGGTCGGTCTCGCCGTAGAACTCGCTGATGCCCATACAGCCGAGGCCCTGCGTACCGATCAGGGGGCCGTCGGTGCCGAGGGCGGTGGTCGGCAGTGACGCGGTGGTGCTCATGTGTCGGATCCTTCGCTCGGAGGCGCGATGAGCGTGGCCGGTCGTTCGACGTCGGATCGGCCCTCGTAGATGGCGATCTTGTAGTCGAGAACGGCCACGGTCTGCTGGAGTTCCGCGATCTTGTCGAGCACGTCGGACCTGGTCTGCCGGAACATCTCCAGCCGGGCCGGGTAGGTGTGCGCACCGGCCCTGACCAGTTCGGCGTAGCGGATCATGTCGGCCACCGGCATGCCGGTCATCCGCAGGCGGGTGATCAGCGCCAGCCACTCCAGATCGCGATCGCTGAAGCGGCGGTTGCCGGTGTGGTCGCGGCCGATGTAACCCATCAGCCCGATCCGCTCGTACCAGCGCAGGGTGTCCCGGCTGAGCCCGGAGCGTTCGGCCACTTCGCCGATCGAGTACCGCGGGCGCGACCGTTCGTCGTCCCCGCTGTCGGCCAGCAGAGCCGTGTCGTGATCCATCGTGCTCGTCCCTTTCTCGTGGAACCCCACCGACGCTAGCCAGCTGGAGTGCACTCCAAGCAAGGCCCATTGTCGCGGGACGAGCGACTTCAGTTGTACTTCGGCAGCTCCTGAACGGCCCACCGGTTGCCGTCGGGATCCTGGAAGAAGGTGAACAGCCCCCAGCCCAGATCCTGCACCGGCGAGGCCTCCACTCCGGCGGCCACGAGCTGCTCGTAGGCCTGCTGAGCGCTGGGCACGACCATCTGCATGCCCTCGACACTGCCCGGCGCGGCACCGGTCAAGCCGCGGCCGATGCAGATCGAGCAGCCCGAGCCCGGCGGGGTGAGCTGGACGAAGCGGATATCGGGGCTCGGGGTGTGGTCGTGGTCGGCGTTGAAGCCGATGCTCGTATAGAAGTCCTTGGCCCGGTCGACATCGGTGACCGGGATGGCGACGAGTTCGATTTTCCAGTCCATGCGCACAAGCATGGCACCGGCGACCGACAGAAACGTAGTGTGGATCACATGGCTGGTAAGGACATCGACCGGATCAGGGCCCGCTCGGCCTGGGAAACGGTCAAGGAAAGCCCGGTGATCACCGCGATCGCGGTGGCGCCGGTGGTGCTGGTACTCGGTGTGGTCTGGTGGCTGACGAACGGTTTCGTCGCCTTCGTCCTGCTGGTACTGCTCGGCGTCGGCATCGTCATCGGCGGCAAGCTGCTGAAGTAGCCGCCGACGAGTTCACCGGGGGACGTGGAAATGCGTCAGTTCGCCCGTACCGGGGTCCACCTGTGCCCAGGGCCGGTCGAACTCGAGCACGGCCAGCGCCGAGGTGGGGAACTTGCGGCTCAGCTCGGTGGCCTGATCGGACTCCCGGTTGGCCGCCAGTTCCCAAGCGGTCCACGGGATTCCGGGGACGTGCCCGACCACGAGCAACGTGCCGATCGCGTCGTCGGTGAGTTGGATCAGCTCGATGAGCGTGTGCGGGTTCGCCTCGTAGATGTCGTCGGTGTACTCCACCGGCGCGTCGATCCCCGTGGCGGCCAGGGTCTGCCTGGTGCGCGTCGCGGTCGAGCAGCGCACGGCGTCGACGGCCGGTTGGGTGGCGCGCAGCCAGTCGCCGGCGAGCGCGGCCTCCCGCTGACCACGCGGCGCCAGCGGACGGGCGTGATCGCCGACGCCGTCGGGGTAGGCCGATTTTCCGTGCCGCATGAGGATGAGGGTCGCCGCCATGGAACCACGGTAATCCCGACCGCCGGTGAGTTCGCGGTCACACTCGAGGCACACTGAAAGCTGCGTCACCGTAGATGTGTTCGTGGCATACCCGCCGCGGACCCGCCACGGCCGACGTCTCGAGCCACCGACCCACACATTTCGAGGATCTGCACACTATGGCCTACGTCATCACGCAGCGTTGTTGCAACGACGCCAGCTGCGTCACCGAGTGCCCGGTCGACTGCATCCGCCCCACCCCGGACCAGCCGGAGTTCGCGACCGCGGAAATGCTGTACATCGACCCTGACACCTGCATCGACTGCGGCGCCTGTGTCGATGCCTGCCCGGTGGACGCGATCTTCTCCGAGGACGATCTGCTCGCCTCGCTGGCCAGGTACCGCGAGATCAACGCCGCCTACTTCCAGCGCCACCCGCTGGAGTCGAACTTCGACCCGCTGGCCACGCCGACCCGGCCGCCCAAGGATCTGGGCACGCTGCGCGTCGCCATCGTCGGCGCCGGGCCCGCCGCCTGCTACGCCGCCGACGAGCTGCTGCGGCGCAGCGATGTGGAGGTCGAGATGTTCGACCGGCTGCCGACGCCGTGGGGCCTGGTCCGGGCCGGCGTCGCGCCCGACCACGCGGGCACCAAGAACGTGGCGAACATGTTCGACTCGGCCTTCCGCCGCGACACGCTGCAGTACTACCTGAACGTCGAGGTGGGCCAGCACATCGACCATCAGGAGCTGCTCGATCACCACCACGCGGTGATCTACGCCGTCGGTGCCTCCAGCGACCGCAAGCTCGGCGTCCCCGGCGAGGACCTGCCCGGCAGCCACTCGGCCACCGAGTTCGTCGCCTGGTACAACGGCCACCCCGATTTCGCCGATCGCGAGTTCGACCTGTCCGGGGAGCGGGCGGTGATCGTCGGCAACGGCAACGTCGCGCTCGACGTGGCCCGCGTGCTCACCGTCGACCCGGACGAGCTGGCCAAGACCGACATCGCCGACCACGCGCTCGACGCGCTGCGCCGCAGCAACATCCGCGAAGTGGTGATCCTGGGCAGGCGCGGCCCGCTGCAGGCGGCCTACAGCACGCCGGAGTTCCTGGCGCTGACCCACCTGAAGGGCGTCGACGTGGTCGTCGCCGCGGCCGATCTCGAACTCGATCCGCACAGCAAGGCCCTGTTCGACGACCCGAACATCGAGCCGTCGCTGCGGCTGAAGTACACCCTCGCCGAGGAGTACTCGACCGCCGCGCAGGACCCGTCGCACAAGCGGATCGTCTTCCGCTACCTGGCGACCCCGACCGCGGTGCACGGCGAGGACCATGCCACCGCGATCGAGTTCGCGCACAACGAATTGTCCGAGGAGAACGGGCAGCTGGTCGCCACCGCCACCGACCGCACCGAGACCATCGAGACCGGCTTGGTGCTGCGCTCGATCGGCTACCGCGGCGTTCCCGTCGCCGGCCTGCCCTTCGACGAGCGTCGCGGCACCGTGCCCAGCGAGCACGGCCGGGTCATCGACGCGACCCAGCCGGTCCCCGGCGTGTACGTCTCGGGCTGGATCAAGCGCGGCCCGCGCGGCGTGATCGGCTCCAATCGGGTCGACGCCGAGGAGACGGTGGAGGCGTTGATCGCCGACTTCATCGCGGGCAAGCTGACCGCGCCCACCGGCGACCGCGCCGCTCTGCAGGCGCTGCTGGCCCAGCGCCAGCCCGATCTGGTCGACCGCAAGGGCTGGAAGACCATCGACCAGGCCGAGAAGACCGCGGGCAAGGCGGCGGGCAGGCCGCGCGTCAAGTTCACCACCCGCGCGGACCTGCTCAAGGCCGCCAAGGGCTAGCCGTTGACCCCGGCCCGGGTGACGGGCCGGGGCTACTCGGGCAGCGGCATGATCTTGACGACGGTCGTCGTGATGCCGCCGACCACGAACCACAGCCGCAGCACCGGCCGTCCGGTCCGGTCACCCGGCTCGTGCCGCGCGCGCACCGTGATGTGTTCGCGCGCCAGCACCGGCGCCACGTATTCGATCACCGCGCGGTGCGGCCCGGCGACCAGCTTCGGGTAGTCGACCAGGAACTGCTCGACCGCCTGCCAGTAGCAGGTGTGGTTGACGTGGTTGTACTGGTCGATGTCGGTCGCGCGCACCGGGAAGGGCAGGTCGGTGTCGGATTCGCGCGGGGCCGGATCGGTGAGGTAGGGCCGCCAGCGCAGCCGGTGCTCGTCGGTGGATCTGGCCAGGTAGGCCAGGCCCTCGTCGCTGATCCGGGCGGGCAGGTTGCTCGACTCGCTCAGATTGATCCAGAACCCCTCGGTCTCGATCAGGCCGCCGCTGTCGCTGCTGATCCGCGTGCGCATGTTCGTCCAGCGGGTCGACATGCTCGCGCACCAGCGCCGCAGGTGCACCTGATCGGGCCAGGTGATCGGCCGGATGACGTCGATGACCGTGCGCCGCACGATCCAGGTGGGATCGGTGCGATGCAGTTCGGTCTGGTGCAGTTCGTCCCAGGAGATGTCTTGCAGGTAGCGCGCCACGGCGTCGAAGCGCAGCCGGTGATACGGATCCACGTCGCCAGCCCGGACGGGCCACGCCGCGGCGAAGCCCATGCCCTCCTGGGGAAGCGGGGCCAGTGGCTGATCGAGTGACACTTGTGCTCCTTGCGCGGCGCGCCGGGGCGCACCACGACTTCTTGCGTAGTTCTGCAGACGACTTTACGGGTCGTGGATCACACCATGACAGACCTACCCGCTCCCGGTAGCCTGCAGGAATGGTCGCCGGGGCGATGGCGGGCTCGATGTTCGGCCGCTATGAAATGCGTGGACTTCTCGGAGTCGGCGGTATGGGGGAGGTCTACGAGGCCTACGACACCTCGAAGAATCGCATTGTCGCGGTGAAGGTGCTCAACCGTGAACTGGCCACCGATCCGGTCTTCGTGCAGCGGTTCCGCCGCGAATCCCAGGCGATGGCGAGCGTGCAGGAACCGCACGTGATCCCCGTGCACGACTGGGGCGAGATCGACGGTGTGCTCTACATCGACATGCGTCTGGTGAAGGGCACAGATCTCAAGGATCGGCTGCAACGGCACGGCAGGCTCACCCCCGGTGAGTCGGTGCAGGTGGTCGAGCAGATCGCCGCCGCGCTCGACGCCGCGCACGAGACCGGCCTCGTGCACCGCGACGTGAAGCCGGCCAACATCCTGCTCACCAGCAACCTGTTCGCCTACCTGGTGGATTTCGGGATCGCGCACACCGCCACCGACCCCGCGCTCACCAGCACCGGCAGCGCGGTCGGCTCGATGGCCTACATGGCGCCGGAACGGTTCGAGGAAGCCCCGCTGACCGGCGCGGTCGACACCTACGCCCTGACCTGTGTGCTCTACGAAGCCCTCGTCGGGCGGGTCCCGTACCCCGTGAACAGCCTCGCGGGCGCGATCGGTTCGCACCAGATGGCGCCGCCGCCACGCCCGAGCGCCGTCGACCCCGCGCTGTCGGCCTTCGACGCGGTGATCGATCGCGGCATGGCCAAGCGGCCACGGGAGCGCTACGCGACCCCTGGCGACCTGGGTCGCGCCGCCAGGGCCGCGCTCGTGCAGGCCGAACGTTCCGCGCCGTCGACCGTGCCGGGGCCGCGGGTGCGGGGGCCCGTCACACCGGCGGCCGCCCAGCCGCACTGGTCGGAAGTGCCGCCGCCGCCGACGGTCTCGGGGCCCCAGGTGCTCGTCGATCGGACCGGCGCGGGACCGCGACCACCGGCGCAGGCCGCGCCGCCGACGGGCGGTCCGTCGAACGCGTCCGCCACGGTGCGGCGACCGGTGCCCGGCGAACAGTCCGCGCACCCGTCCGCCACCGTGCGGCAACCGGCGCCGGGCACCGGCGCGTGGCAGCCGCTGGTCCCGGCCGCCGACCGCGCCACCGCCGTCGGCGGGTACACCCACCCGTCCGCCCCGCTACCGCTGCCGCCACGACGCAACGTGTCGACGCCGATCCTGGCCGGTGCGCTGGGCGCGTTGATCGTGGTCGCGGCGGTCGGCGTCGCGGTGTGGGTGATGCTGGACGTGGCGGGCGACGAGCAGACCGTCGCCGGTCCGCCGTCGACCGTCGGGGCCACGCTCCCGCCGCCGGTGATCGAGACGGTCAGTCAGGACGTGCCGACGAGCCCGTACGTGCCGCCGCCACCGGCCACGACGACATTGCCGCCGCTGCAATCGTCCGTCTCCGGCGCCGACGGACAGGGCTTCCTGTCCGGCCCGCGCTGCAACGACAACGACGCCGCGATGTCGATCGCGCGCACCACCGGCTCGAAGGTGGTCATCTGCCACACCGGCGCGGGCCGCTACTACTACAAGGGCGCCAGGGCCAGCGACGGCCTCGGCCTCGAACTCGACGATCCGGTGCCGACCGGCGGCGGCGGATTCACCGCGACCAACCCCACCGACGGCACCCGCTACCTGCTCACCGCCACGGGGCTGGTGATCACGAAGAACGGCGAGGTGCTGGCCAGCGAGCCGGTGACCGAGTTCGCCTTCCGCTGAGCTCTCCACCGGGATATGTTCGCGGTGTCAGGTGCCACGAAGAAGAGGTGTCAGGAATGCGCGCAGCACAGGTCGCCACGTTGGACGGACCGTCCGCGATCGAGGTCGTCGACCTGCCGGAACCGGCGGCCTATCCCGGCGGTGTCCTCATCGATGTCCACGCGGCGGGCATCGCCTTCCCCGACGTCCTGATGACCCGTGGGCTCTACCAGATGAAGCCCGCGCTGCCGTTCGTCGTCGGCGGCGAGGTCGCCGGCGTGGTGCGCACCGCGCCCGAGGGCTCCGCGCTGCGCCCTGGTGACCGGGTCGCCGCGCTCACCATGCTCGGCAATGCCGTGGCCGAGGTGGCCGTCGCACCCGAACACGCCGTGTTCAAGCTGCCCGACAACGTCTCGCTCGAGGCGGGCGCGGGCATCCTGTTCAACGACCTCACCGTCCACTTCTGCCTGACCAAGCGCGGCCGGCTCGCCCAGGGTGAGACCGTGCTGGTGCACGGCGCCGCGGGCGGCATCGGCACCTCGACCCTGCGCATGGCGAAGGCCCTCGGCGCGGGCCGGGTGATCGCGGTGGTCAGCACCGAGGCGAAAGCCCAGGTGGCCAAGGCCAATGGCGCCACCGACGTAGTGCTCGCCGACGGCTGGCTGGCCGCGGTGAAGGAACTCACCGAGGGCCGTGGCGTCGACATCGTGCTCGACCCGGTCGGTGGCGACCGCTTCACCGACAGCGTCCGCTCGCTGGCCGGTGGTGGCAGGCTGCTCGTCGTCGGGTTCACCGCGGGCGAGATCCCGACCGTGAAGGTGAACCGGCTGCTGCTCAAGAACGTCGAGGTCGTCGGCGCGGCCTGGGGCGAATGGGTGATGAGCCACCCGACCTACCTGGCCGAACAGTGGGCCGAGGTCGAACCGCTGCTGGCCGCGGGCACCATCGCCGCGCCGGAGCCGGTGCTGTATCCGCTCGAGCGCACCGCCGAAGCCGTTGCGGCGCTGGACAACCGGACCGCCACCGGCAAGGTGGTCGTCCAGCTGCGCTGAGGTGAGACGCGGCGGCGGGCGGATCGGCCGCCGCCCGCGAACCCGGCGGCGCCGCTCGAGCCGAGTGTGTCGGAGGCGGGCGGTAAGGTCCAGCGCGTCAAGGGAGGGAGCCCGCGTGCCGCTGTCGAATCGAGTGCTGAACCGGACGTTGCTCGCGCGTCAGCACCTGCTCGAGCGCTCGACGCTGACCGTGCCCCGGATGTGCGACCACCTGGTCGGCCTGCAAGCCCAGGACGTGCCGCCGCCGTTCGTCGGATTGTGGAGTCGCATCCAGGATTTCGACCCGGCGACGGTGTCGGCCGGACTGGATGACCGCTCGCTGGTCCGGATCACCTTGATGCGCGGCACCATCCACCTCGTCACCCCACCCGACGCGCTGCGCGTCGCGCCGCTCATCCAGCCGGAGCTGGAGAAGGTGCCCGCGCGCAAGGGTTTCAATTACGGTGCCATGGTCGGCCTCGACCTCGACGAGGTCCGCGCGCACGGCGAGGCGGTGCTCGGTGACGAGCCGATGGCCGCCGCCGCGCTGCGGGCCGAGGCCGCCCGGCTCTACCCCGATCGCGACGCGGGAGTCGTCGTCCAGACCTGGCTGTATCAGCTCCCCGTCCTGCAGACTCCGCCGCGCGGCCGCTGGCGCGACAACAGCAAGCCGGTCTGGTCGCGGGTGCAGCCGTGGCTCGGCGCACCACTCGACCCCGGCTATCCGGCGGCGGAACTGATCCTGCGCTACCTGCGCGCCTTCGGGCCCGCCAGCACCATGGACATGCAGACCTGGTCGCGCCTGCCCGCGATGAAGCAGGCCGTCGCCGACCTGGGCGATCGCGTGCGCACCTACACCGACGAGCGCGGCCGCACCCTCTACGACGCCGCCGACCTCGAACTGGCCGACCCCGATCAGCCCGCGCCGGTGCGGTTGCTCGGCTGGTACGACAACGCGCTGCTGTCGCATCAGGACCGCGCGCGGATCACCGGCGACGACACCGCGCCGCCGATGCGTGCCTTCGCCTCCTGGGTCTCGCCGGTGCTCATCGACGGCTTCCTGGCGGGCATGTACAAGGTCTTCGTGCAGTCGGGCACCGCGCGCCTGCGGATCAGCCCCACCAGGAAGTGGACGAGAACCGAAGCCGCGCAGGTGGAATCGGAGGCGGCGGCCCTGCTCGCCTTCCTCGAACCCGAATCGGCGCAGGTGGTGGAGATCCTGGAACCGGGCGCGGACGTCCGGCCGTGACACGGCTTTAACGTCGAGGCAACACTCGGTTCCTAAGGTCGTCCCCACGACGTTCATGGCTGCAACGGACGACGTGCACCGCTGAAACCGGCGGGCGAACCAGCCGCATCCGAAAGAGGTGCGCGCATGGGTTCCCCCGCGTCCGTGGTCGTCACCGACGTCACCGTGTACACCGAACAGGGCTGGGCCCCTGGCGAAGTCGTCGTCCGCGACGGTGTGGTCGTCGCGCTGGCGGCCGGGCCCGAACACGCCGACCTGCCCCGTTTCGACGGCGGTTCCGGGTATCTGCTCCCTGGCTTCGTCAATACCCACACCCACCTGCAGCAGGCGGTCCTGCGCGGCGTCGGCGAGGGTCTGCCGCTGCTCGAATGGTTGCGCTGCGTCGGGGAGCACACGGTCGCCGCGACTCCCGAGCAGACCTATCTCTCGGCGTTGGCGGGCGGTCTGGAACTGCTGCGCGGCGGTGTGACCACGGTGGTCGAGCACCTGTGGCCCAACCCCTCCGAGGAGATCCACCAGGCCATGATCCGGGCGCTCGACGAACTCGGCATCCGGGTGGTGCTCGGCCGCGGCATCGCCGATCGCGCCGACAGCACCCGCAAGTGGGGCCTGGACCCGCGCCTGCTGCAACCACTCGACGAGGCGCTGGCCCACGTCGACGCGCTCGACAAGCAACTGGTCGGCACCAGGATCACCACCGCGTTGGCCGTGCCCAACCCGCGCTGCCTCACTCCCGACGGCATGGCCGCGACCCGCGACTACGCCGAGGCGACCGGCAAGACGGTGTCGATCCACCTCCTCGAGACCACCACCGACGAGGACATGTGCCTGCTGCACGCGGGTGCGGGCGCCGTCGACTACCTCGACGCGAGCGGCTTCCTCTGGGACCGCACACTGGCCGTGCACTGCGTCAACCTCGACGCCGCCGGACGCGCGGTCCTCGCCGAGCGCGGGGTGACGGTGTCCTACAACCCCGTCTCCAACATGCGGCTCGGCAGCGGCGTCGCCCCCGTGCCCGAGATGCTGGCCGCGGGCATCGACGTCACCCTCGGGGTCGACGGCGCCGCGAGCAACGACACCCAGGACATGTTGCTCGCCCTGCGCCTCGGCGCGTTCCTGCAGCGCGCGGCGCACCGGCGGGCCGACCTGCTCGGCGCCGACCAGATGCTGCGGATGGCGACCGGCGCGGCGGGCCGGGTGCTCGGCGGCCCCACCCACACCGGTATCGCCGTCGGCGATCGCGCCGACCTCACCCTGATCCGCTTCGAGCGCGACTTCGCCTGCCTGCCCGTCCTCGACCCGAGCGCCACCCTGCTCACCGCCGCCTCGCCGCGGGTGGTCGACACGGTGTGGGTCGACGGCGAGGCCGTCCTGCGCGACGGCCGCAGCACCCGGGTAGACGCCGACGACCTCACCCAGCGCCTGATTCGCATGCGCTGATTGTTAATAAGCCAGAAACGAACCACACATTGCATGTAATTCGAGCAAGACAAACTGATGTCGACCGAAGGTTGCACGCAATACCGCAGAGAAGGTGAATCACGGTGACGCTCTACGACACGGTGAACGACGCCGACGCGAGGACGCTGCTCTCCGGCCTGGAGGTCTCCTTCGCCGGCGTCAGCAAGCGCTTCGGCGGCGACCAGGGAACACTCGCGCTGACCGACATCGACCTCGACCTGCGTGACGGCGAATTCGTCGCGGTGGTCGGACCCTCCGGCTGCGGCAAGTCGACGCTGCTGCGGCTGGCCGCTGGCCTGGAAGCGGTGAGCACGGGATCGGTCGCGGTGAAGACGGACTCGATCGGGTTCATCTTCCAGGAGGCCACCCTGCTGCCCTGGCGCAAGGTGCGCCGCAATGTCGAACTCTCGGCCGAACTGGCCGGCATCGACCGGACGGTCCGCCGCGAGCGGGTCGCCAAGGCCATCGAGGCCGTCGGCCTGGCCGACTTCGCCGACAAGTTGCCGCACCAGCTCTCCGGCGGCATGCGCATGCGGGTCTCGCTGGCCAGGGCGCTCTCGCTGGAACCGCGGCTGATGCTGCTCGACGAACCCTTCGGCGCGCTCGACGAGATGACCAGGCTGAACATGCAGGAGGAACTGCTGCGGCTGTACCGCGACAACGCCTTCACCGCGCTGTTCATCACCCACTCGGTGTCCGAGGCGGTGTTCCTCGCCGCCCGCGTGGTGGTGATGTCGGCCAGGCCGCGCCGCGTCCACGAGGTGATCGACGTCGACCTGCCCTACCCGCGCGACCGGGAGTTGCGCTTCCAACCCGCCTTCACCGCACTCGTCTCGCGCGTCTCGCGCTCGCTGAAAGAGGCTGCCTGATGGTCAGTATCGCCGCCCGCGCCGCCACCCCCACCGCCGCGCGCCCGAAGCTGCCGACCGTGTCGGCCCGCGCGATCGGGAAATCGCTCGTCGCTCCCGTGGTCTCGATCGCCCTCGCGCTCGGCGCCTGGTACGCGGTGTCGATGCTGCTGCTCAGCGAGAGCCGCCGATTCCTGCTGCCGCCGCCGCACGTGGTGTTCAGCGAATCACTCGCCGACCCAGCCAAGCTCGCGGTGATGGGCGAGGCGCTGGCGGTGACGGCCAGGGTCGCGCTCACCGGACTGCTGATCTCGGCGGTGCTCGGCGTCGCCATCGCGGTGCTGATGAGCCAGGCCAAACCGATCGAGCAGGTCGTCTATCCGTATGCCGTGATCCTGCAAGCCATTCCGGTGCTGGCGGTGGTCCCGCTGATCGGGCTGTGGCTCGGCTACGGCTTCGCCGCGCGCACCACGGTGTGCGTGCTGATCGCCATCCATCCGATCATCGCGATGACGCTGTTCGGCATCAAATCCGTCGACGGCAATCTCCAGGAGCTGTTCACCCTCGGCCGCGCGGGCAGGCTGCGCCGGTTGTGGTCGCTGCAGCTGCCCGCCGCGCTGCCGTCCACCCTGACCGGATTGCGCACCGCCGCCGGGCTTTCCGTCACCGGCGCGATCATCGGCGACATGTTCTTCGCGCAGGGCAAACCCGGAATCGGCACCCTGCTCGACACCTATCGCGCCCGCCTGCAATCCGAGGACCTGATCGGCGCGCTGCTGCTGGCCGCGCTGTTCGGCGTGCTCGTGTTCACCGTCTTCACCGTGGTGCAGAAGGTCAGCGTCGGCCGCTGGCACAACTCCGCGAACTAGCTTCCCCCGCACAGAGGATCAACCATGAAGTCATTTCCCTCGCGTCGCCTCGGCATCGCGACGCTGGCTCTCGCGCTCGCCGCGACCGCGTCGGCCTGTTCCGGCGACATCGCCGAAGGCCCCGCCGTCGCGCTGGAACCGGGGCCCGCCCCGCCCCCCCCCCCCCGCCCCCCCCCCCCCCCCCCCCCCCCCCCCCCTGCCCGGCCACCGTCGTCGTCCAGTTGCAGTGGGCGCCGGAAACCGATTCCGGGCCCATCTTCGGACTGCTCGGGCCCGGCTACCGGGTCGACGCCGACAACAACAAGATCACCGGCCCGCTCGTCGCCGACGGCAAGGACACCGGGGTGGATCTCGAGATCCGGGCGGGCGGTCCGGCCATCGGGTTCCAGACCGTGCCCTCGCAGATGTATGTCGACCAGGGCATCACCCTCGGGCTCGCGCACTCCGAGCACGCCATCGCCGCCGCCGGTCAGCAGCCGATCGTCGCGGTGACCACGCTGCTGCGCCACAGCCCGCAGATGCTGATGTGGGACCCGAAGACCAATCCCGGCTGGCAGGGTATCGCCGATATCGGCAGGTCGGGCAAGCCGATCGTGGTGTCCAAAGGGCAGCTGTACCCGAACTGGCTGGTGGCTCGCGGCCTGGTGAAGCAGGAGCAGATCGACGCGTCCTACGACAATTCGCCGTCGCGGTTCGTCACCGATCCGTCCTTCGCGCAGCAGGGTTTCGCGAATGCCGAGCCCTACACCTACGAGCACGAGGTGCGGGCCTGGAGCAAGCCGGTCGGCTACCAGCTGCTCAAGGACGTCGGCTACGAGGGCTATGCCCGCACGGTGAACGTGCGCGCCGACAAGCTCGCCGAACTGCGCCCGTGCCTGCGAAAGCTGGTGCCGATGATCCAGCAGGCCACCGCCCGGTTCCGGGCCGACCCCTCGCACGTCAACGACGTGGTCGTCGACGTGGTCGAACAGAACCCCAAGCTCAGCCCCTACAGCCCCGAACTGGCGTCGTTCGGTTCGAAGGCCCTGATCGACGGCGGCCTGATCGGCGACGACACCGACGGTGTCCTCGGCAGCTTCGACGAGGCCCGCATGCAGCGCGTCATCGACGAATTCGCACCCATCCTGCGCACCGGCGGTGCCGACGTCCCCGCCGGGCTCACCGCGAAGGACCTTGTCACCAAGGAATTCCTCGACACGGGCATCTCCGTCACCGGATAAGGAGTCACATCAATGACCACCAGCTACGACCTGTCCGAGGTCTCACGCGAGAAGGCGATGGGCGGCCTCGGCAAGGAAACCGACGCCCGCGAGATCCGCGTCATCGACCTCACCGACTTCGAGAACCGGCGCGCCGAGATCACCGGGCAGCTGTGGGACGCCGCCACCGAGATCGGCTTCTTCCAGCTCTCCGGCCACGGCATCCCCCAGGACCTGATCGACGGGATGTTCGGCGCCACCGCCGATTTCTTCGCGCTCCCCGAGGACGTGAAGGGCCGGTACCCGCTGGTCAAGAAGGACAACGCGGGGTGGGAGAGCTTGAGCCAGGTGCGCCCGTCCATCGGCGTGCCGGATCAGAAGGAGTCCTACCAGGTCACCCGGCCGCACATGGCCGAGCTCTGGCCCAGCGAGGACGAACTGGCCGGATTCCGTTCTCGCGTCCTCGATTTCGAGGGGCGCGCGTGGGCGGTGGCGATGCGGGTGCTGTCGTGCTTCGCCGACCGTCTCGGCCTGCCGCGCGAACACTTCACCGCCGCACACGATCCCGCCTCGCCGGACTACCAGAGCACGCTGCGCCTGCTGCACTACTTCGCGGTGCCCGAGGAACTGCGCGGCGTGCCGGGACGGTGGCGGGCGGGCGCGCACACCGACTTCGACTGCCTGACCCTGCTGTTCCAGCGCGACGGCCAGGGCGGCCTGCAGGTGTGCCCCGGCAAGGAGATGGCCGAGCAGGAGTGGACCTCCATCACCCCCTCGTCGAGCCTGATCACCTGCAATATCGGCGACATGCTGACCCGCTGGAGCGATGACCTGCTGCCGTCGAACTTCCACCGCGTCCGCAGCCCGGGGGAGGGCGAATACCAGGGCGAGCGCTACAGCATCGCCTACTTCGCCCAGGCCGACCGCGACGCGATCATCCAGGGGCCGGCGGGCAAGTACCCGCCCGTCACCGCGGTCGACTTCCTCACGCAGCGTGTACAGGCGAACTATCAGCCCAAGGGATAATCGAGGCACCAGCGGAAAGGACCATCGCGATGACCGACGAGAGCTCCGCGCTACTCGGCCGATCCGTCCATCGGCAGATCCGGCAGATGGTCCTCGCCGGTGAGCTGGCCCCCGGCCGACCGCTCAGCGTGCCCGCGCTGGCGACCCAGCTGGGGGTCAGCCGCAGCCCCGTCCGCGAGGCGGTACAGCAGCTGATCTACGAGGGCCTGGCGGTCAGCGCCCCGCACGCGGGGGCGAAGGTCGCCGCCGTCGACGACGCGCAGATCCGCGAGGTCCTCGCGGTCCGCGCCGTCCTCGACGGGCTCGCCGCCGCGGCCGCGGCCACCCGCCTCACCGAGGCCGACCTGGACAAGCTCGCGGGCATCATCGCCGCCCAGGCGGCCAACCTCGACGACGCCACCGACGCGGCCCGCGATGCCCAGCTCGACCTGGAATTCCACACCTTCCTGCGCGACGCCTCCGGCAACAGCTGCCTGATCGAGGAGCTGGCCCGGCTCGAGGCGAAAGCCCACCTCTACCGCGGTGACCTGTGGTGCTCGGCCCGCAACCGCCGCGTCGCCCTGCGCGAGCACCGCCGGATCGTGGAGGCGCTCGAGTCCGGGCACGCGGAGTCGGCGCGCGCCGCCGCCGAGGCCCACGTGCACGGCCTGCTGACCCGCCTCGACCGGCAGTGACTCAGCGCTGGTCCCGGTAGGCGGGCGCCTTCGCGGTGCCCGCCGGGGTGAGCGTGCGCAGCAGTGGCATGGTGCGCCGGGCGATCACCGTCGACAGCACGATCACGCTGTGCGACCGCACCACCGAACCGGTCCGATCGATGCTGAGCAGTACCGACTGCAACCCGGCGTGCGAGTCGGCGCCGATCCGGCACAGCACGTCGCCGGAGCCGGTGGTCGCGTAGGCCTCGAGCACGCCGGGGATGGCCTCGAGTTCGGCGCTGACCGTGTCCAGCGCGCCCTGCGCGATCTCGAGCGTCACGAAGGCCTGCACGTCGAAACCGGCCGCGGTGACGTCGATCTGCGGGTCGTAGGAGGCGATCACCCCCGACTCCTCCATCCGGTTGATCCGCGCCTGCACGGTGGCACGCGCGACCTTCGTCCGGCGCGAGAGCTCGAGGATTCCGGCCTTCTGGTACTCGTGCATCGCGGACAGGATCGCCAGATCGAGTTCGTCCAGTTTCGCGGGCGTTCGCATCGGAAGACCTCCTGCTCGGGTGCTATTCAAATTGTCCACCATCGAGCCGATTCCGGTGGCTTCTCGTGTCAGCTTGCCCAGGGTTCGGTGGCGTAGTTGCCCAGCTGGGCGATCCCGAGATTTCCTAGGTCATGACCATTGAGCAGCAGCTCGTCGGACTCATCGAGCACGACGACAGTGTCGATCCGTTTCCGGTGATCGGGTGGGACGCGCTGGTGTGGGTCGTCGGCAACGCGACCCAGTGCGCGCACTACCTGCAGTCCGCGTTCGGGATGCGGCTCGAGGCCTACTCGGGCCCCGAGACCGGCAACCGCGACCACAAGGCGTTCGTGCTGCGCAGCGGGTCGGCGCGGTTCGTCGTCCAGGGCGCCGTCGACCCGGACAGTCCACTCGTCGCCCACCACGACCGCCACGGCGACGGCATCGTCGACATCGCCCTCGAAGTCCCCGACGTGGACCGCTGCGTCGCGTGGGCCCGCGAGCACGGTGCGCGCATCCTCGTCGAACCACACGACGCGACAGACGAATTCGGCACCGTCCGCTCCGCCGCGCTGGCCACCTACGGCGAGACCAGGCACACGCTGGTCGACCGCTCCGGCTATCACGGGCCGTACCTGCCCGGCTACGTCCAGCGCACCTCCACCCGTGCCCAGCGCACCGGGCGGCTGTTCCAGGCGATCGACCACGTGGTCGGCAATGTCGAGCTCGGCATGATGGACCGCTGGGTCGACTTCTACCGCGACGTCATGGGATTCACGAACATGGCCGAGTTCGTCGGCGACGACATCGCCACCGAGTACTCCGCGCTGATGAGCAAGGTCGTCGCCAACGGCAACCACCGGGTGAAGTTCCCGCTCAACGAACCGGCCGTGAGCCGCAAGCGTTCTCAGATCGACGAGTACCTCGAGTTCTATCGCGGCCCCGGCGTCCAGCACATCGCCCTGGCCACCGGCGACATCCTCGCCACCGTCGACGCCCTGCGCGCCGAGGGCGTCGAGTTCCTGGCCACCCCCGACACCTATTACGAGGACCCCGAACTGCGCGCCCGGATCGGACACGTCCGGGTCCCCGTGGGGGAGTTGCAGCGTCGCGGCATCCTGGTCGACCGCGACGAGGACGGCTACCTGCTGCAGATCTTCACCCGCCCGATCGGCGACCGCCCCACCGTCTTCTTCGAACTCATCGAGCGACACGGCTCACTCGGCTTCGGAAAAGGCAATTTCAAAGCGCTTTTCCAGGCGATCGAACGGGAACAGGAGGCCCGCGGGAACCTGTAGCGGCGGCCCGCATGCGATTAGAGTTCATGGCATGCGGATCCCCTCGGCGATCATCACCGGCATGGCCCTGGTCGTCATGCTGACGTCGTGCGGATCGGGGGGCGACTCCGATACGCCGACCGGACCGGGAAAACCACCACCGAAGGTCGCCTCGCTCGGCCCGTTCGTCGGCGAGTGCGGTCACGTCACCGACGACGAGGTGCGCGCCCTGGCGGGGCTCGGCCAGATCTCGCGGGTCTACAAGAACGCCACCGGCTGCAACTGGCAGGCCGCCGGATTGTCCTCGCCCAGCGTGACGTTCGCCTCCTACCGGGGCAGCCCGATCGAGCGGGAGAAGGCCTGGGTCTCCAGCGTCGGCCGCAACCCGCAGACCATCGACGTCGGCGGCAAGCCAGGCTTCGAGGCGCTCGACCCCGAGGGCACGGTCTGCGACTTCGCCGTGCAGCTCGACGACGACTTCTTCGAATGGTCGATCTCCACCGGCCTGTTCGCCACCGCGGGCAACCCGTGCGAGAAGACCAGGAAGCTCGCCGAGCTCACCGTGGGACGGCTCGGATGAGCGCGCGCCGGATCGCGGTCGCGGCCTCGGCGGCCCTGCTGCTCACCGCGACGCTGGCCGGGTGCGGCGAGAAGGTGCAGGGCAACGCGCAGCCGCTGGGCAGCGGTGGCGGCGGTGAGTCGATCAACACCGACTTCGACAAGCTGCTGCGCGAATGCGATGTGGTCGCCACCGACAAGATCGGCGAGATCATCGGCAACGCCACCTTCGTCAACACGTCCTTCAGCGGCGCGGTGTGCATGTGGGACATCGAGGACGCACCGGGCGGCGGGGCCATGGCCACACTGAACTGGTACGAGATGGGTACGCTGAACAACGAGAAGGCGACCAACGACAAGTTGGGCTACCTCACCGGCGACATCACGGTGCAGGGCCGCAGGGCCCTGCAGGTGCGCAGGCCGGGCGACAACGACTCCTGTGGCGTCACCGCGCCGGCCGCCGATGTCGGCGTCGTCGGGTGGTGGATCAACTACCGGCCGGGTTCGGCGCATCCGGACCCGTGCGCGGGCGCCCAGAAACTGGTGGAGCTGACCCTGGATCTGGCCCGGTAGAAGCCTTGACGCACGACCCCGCTTTGACCCCGGTTCGGGCGGGCGCGTATCGTGGATCGCTGTGCCCGGATTGCTACGGGCAAGTTCGTGCGTGAACGTAGGCCAGCGAGAGCGGCCGGTACGTTCCAGCGTGCCCGGAAAAAGGGCCCTGAGCTGCGCGCGACACGCCCGACCGCGGGTCAAGCGAAACACGGTCGGACGTGCGAGTGAAAGCTCGATGAACTGAAGACACGTTCCGACAGCCGCAATAACCGATAAGGAAAGCCGGTCTATGCCAACCATCAACCAGCTGGTCCGCAAGGGTCGCCGCGACAAGGTCTCCAAGACCAAGACCGCGGCCCTGAAGGGGAGCCCGCAGCGTCGTGGCGTGTGCACTCGCGTGTACACCACGACCCCGAAGAAGCCGAACTCCGCGCTCCGTAAGGTCGCGCGTGTTCGCCTGACCAGCGCGGTCGAGGTCACGGCTTACATCCCCGGTGAGGGCCACAACCTGCAGGAGCACTCGATGGTGCTCGTGCGTGGCGGTCGTGTGAAGGACCTCCCGGGTGTGCGCTACAAGATCATCCGTGGCTCGCTGGACACCCAGGGTGTGAAGAACCGCAAGCAGGCTCGCAGCCGCTACGGCGCCAAGAAGGAGAAGAGCTGATATGCCACGCAAGGGCCCCGCACCCAAGCGTCCGCTGATCAACGACCCGGTCTACGGGTCGCCGCTGGTCACTCAGCTGGTCAACAAGATCCTGCTGGACGGCAAGAAGTCCACCGCCGAGCGCATCGTCTACGGTGCCCTCGAGCAGGCGCGTGAGAAGACCGGCACCGATCCGGTCGTCACTCTCAAGCGCGCGCTGGACAACGTCAAGCCCGCCCTCGAGGTGAAGCCCCGCCGCGTCGGTGGCGCCACCTACCAGGTGCCGGTCGAGGTCCGTCCGGGCCGCGCCAACACCCTGGCGCTGCGCTGGCTGGTCAGCTACTCCCGCGCCCGTCGCGAGAAGACCATGGTCGAGCGTCTCGCCAACGAGCTCCTCGACGCCAGCAACGGCCTCGGCGCTTCGGTGAAGCGTCGCGAGGACACCCACAAGATGGCCGAGTCGAACCGGGCCTTCGCGCACTACCGCTGGTGATTGCCGCCCGGCCCGTCGCTAGTGTCGGCGCCGGAAGGCTTTCAGTCGGGACGCGGCACTTCGGTGCCGCCCCCGGCGTTGACATTGTGACGACCCGAACCAGGGTCGTTCCCGAGAATCCCAACTAGCTAACGAGCGGGGAAGATTTCCGTGGCACAGGACGTGCTCACCGACCTGAACAAGGTCCGCAACATCGGCATCATGGCCCACATCGATGCGGGCAAGACCACCACCACCGAACGCATCCTCTTCTACACGGGTGTCAACTACAAGATCGGTGAGACGCACGACGGCGCGTCGACCACCGACTGGATGGAGCAGGAGCAGGAGCGTGGTATCACCATCACCTCCGCCGCCGTGACCTGCTTCTGGAACCAGAACCAGATCAACATCATCGACACCCCGGGCCACGTGGACTTCACCGTCGAGGTGGAGCGTTCGCTCCGCGTGCTCGACGGCGCCGTCGCCGTCTTCGACGGCAAGGAGGGCGTCGAGCCCCAGTCCGAGCAGGTGTGGCGTCAGGCCGACAAGTACGACGTGCCGCGCATCTGCTTCGTGAACAAGATGGACAAGCTCGGTGCGGACTTCTACTTCACCGTGCAGACCATCAAGGACCGCCTCGGCGCCAAGCCGCTGGTCATCCAGCTGCCGATCGGCGCGGAGGACACCTTCGAGGGCATCGTCGACCTGGTCGAGATGAACGCCAAGGTGTGGACCGGCGAGACCAAGCTGGGCGAGAAGTACGAGGTCCAGGAGATCCCGGCCGACCTCAAGGACAAGGCCGAGCAGTACCGTCAGGAGCTGCTGGAGACCGTCGCCGAGTCCGACGAGGCGCTGCTGGAGAAGTTCTTCGGCGGCGAGGAGCTCTCGATCGAGGAGATCAAGGGCGCCATCCGCAAGATGACCGTGGCCTCGGAGCTCTACCCGGTGCTGTGTGGTTCGGCGTTCAAGAACAAGGGCGTGCAGCCCATGCTCGACGCCGTCGTCGACTACCTGCCGTCCCCGCTGGACGTGGAGAACGTCGAGGGCCACGTGCCCGGCAAGGAAGACGAGATCATCACTCGTCAGCCGAGCATCGACGCGCCGTTCTCGGCGCTGGCGTTCAAGATCGCCGTGCACCCGTTCTTCGGTGAGCTCACCTACATCCGCGTGTACTCGGGTTCGGTGGCCTCCGGTGCCCAGGTCGTCAACTCGACCAAGGGCAAGAAGGAGCGTCTGGGCAAGCTGTTCCAGATGCACTCCAACAAGGAGAACCCGGTTCCCGAGGTCACCGCGGGCCACATCTACGCGGTCATCGGCCTGAAGGACACCACCACCGGTGACACCCTCTGCGATCCGCAGAACCAGGTCGTCCTCGAGTCGATGACCTTCCCGGACCCGGTCATCGAGGTCTCGATCGAGCCCAAGACCAAGTCCGACCAGGAGAAGCTCGGCACCGCGATCCAGAAGCTGGCGCGCGAGGATCCGACGTTCTCGGTCAAGCTCGACGCGGAGACCGGCCAGACCGTTATCGGCGGCATGGGCGAGCTCCACCTCGACATCCTCGTCGACCGCATGAAGCGCGAGTTCAAGGTCGAGGCGAACGTCGGCAAGCCGCAGGTGGCCTATCGCGAGACGATCACCAAGCCGGTCGAGAAGCTCGAGTTCACGCACAAGAAGCAGACGGGTGGCTCCGGCCAGTTCGCGAAGGTCATCATCGCGGTCGAGCCCTTCGTCGGCGAAGACGGTGCGCACTACGAGTTCGAGAACAAGGTCTCCGGTGGTCGCGTGCCCCGTGAGTACATCCCCTCGGTCGACGCGGGTGCCCAGGACGCCATGCAGTACGGCGTGCTCGCCGGCTACCCGCTGGTGAACATGAAGGTCATCCTGCTCGACGGCGCGTACCACGACGTCGACTCGTCGGAAATGGCCTTCAAGATCGCGGGCTCGCAGGCCCTCAAGGAAGCGGCCCGCAAGGCCGGTCCGGTGATCCTCGAGCCGCTCATGGCGGTCGAGGTCATCACGCCCGAGGATTACATGGGCGACGTGATCGGCGACCTGAACTCCCGCCGTGGCCAGATCCAGGCCATGGAGGAACGCAGTGGTGCCCGTGTCGTCAAGGCGCTGGTTCCGCTCTCGGAGATGTTCGGCTACATCGGTGACCTGCGGTCGAAGACCCAGGGTCGCGCGAACTACTCCATGGTGTTCGACTCCTACGCTGAGGTTCCGGCCAACGTGTCCAAGGAGATCATCGCCAAGGCGACCGGCGAGTAATTCGCTTGCGGGGGCCAAGTACGCTTGGCCCCGGCAACCGGGCGTCAGCACGACCCCCCTTAATAACCGCACTGCTGCAAAAAAGCACGCACTAACTAGTCCAGGAGGACCACAGTGGCGAAGGCGAAGTTCGAGCGGACGAAGCCCCACGTCAACATCGGCACCATCGGTCACGTCGACCATGGCAAGACCACGCTGACGGCTGCTATCACCAAGGTGCTGGCCGACAAGTACCCGGACCTGAACGAGAGCTTCGCTTTCGACCAGATCGACAAGGCGCCGGAGGAGAAGGCTCGTGGTATCACGATCAACATCTCCCACGTCGAGTACCAGACCGAGAAGCGTCACTACGCGCACGTCGACGCCCCGGGTCACGCCGACTACATCAAGAACATGATCACCGGTGCGGCCCAGATGGACGGCGCCATCCTCGTGGTCGCCGCCACCGACGGCCCGATGCCGCAGACCCGTGAGCACGTGCTGCTCGCCCGTCAGGTCGGCGTGCCCTACATCCTGGTCGCGCTGAACAAGTCGGACATGGTCGACGACGAGGAGATCCTCGAGCTCGTCGAGATGGAGGTCCGCGAGCTGCTGGCCTCGCAGGAGTTCGACGAGGACGCGCCGGTCGTGCGTGTCTCCGGTCTGAAGGCCCTCGAGGGCGATCAGAAGTGGGCCGACTCGGTCCTCGAGCTGATGGCCGCCGTCGACGAGTCGATCCCGGACCCGGTCCGTGAGACCGAGCTCCCCTTCCTGATGCCGGTCGAGGACGTCTTCACGATCACCGGTCGTGGCACCGTCGTCACCGGTCGTGTCGAGCGCGGCATCATCAACGTGAACGAGGAAGTCGAGATCGTCGGCATCCGTCCGGACAAGACCAAGACCACGGTCACCGGTATCGAGATGTTCCGCAAGCTGCTCGACCAGGGCCAGGCGGGCGACAACGTCGGTCTGCTGGTTCGTGGCATCAAGCGCGAAGATGTCGAGCGTGGCCAGGTTGTCGTGAAGCCGGGCACCACCACCCCGCACACCGAGTTCGAGGGCCAGGCGTACATCCTGTCGAAGGACGAGGGCGGCCGCCACACCCCGTTCTTCAACAACTACCGTCCGCAGTTCTACTTCCGTACGACTGACGTGACGGGCGTTGTGACCCTGCCCGAGGGCACCGAGATGGTCATGCCCGGTGACAACACCGAGATGTCCGTCAAGCTGATCCAGCCGGTCGCCATGGACGAGGGCCTGCGTTTCGCGATCCGTGAGGGTGGCCGCACCGTCGGTGCCGGTCGCGTCACCAAGATCGTCAAGTGATTCGCTGAATCTCTGACACCGTAACGGCGTCGCTCCTTCGGGAGCGGCGCCGTTCGGCGTTTCCGGGTCCGGCTGCCATGACCTCCGAAGTCATCGCGCGGCCGTCGTCGTATGGGTAGCGTTCGGCTGGTAGGTGGTCAGGACGGATCGGAGGCGGCGTGGGCGTTGTGCAGGGATTCGAGGTCACCGAAGGGGTGCTCACGCACGGAATGCCGTATCTGGCGTTCGGTGCAGGGCGGCCGCTGGTGTTCCTGCGGTGGTTCACGCCCGATCACACGAACCCGAAGGGGTGGATGCGGAAGTCGGAAGTGAAGACGATGGCCCCGCTGGCCCGGCATTTCCGGGTCTACGCGGTGAATCGCGCGCCCGGGATGGCGGTGGGGACCACCATGGCCGATATCGCGCGCGCGCACGCGGAGGCGTTGTCGGCCGAGTTCGGCGCGCCGGTGGACGTGCTCGGGATCTCCTCGGGCGGGTCGCTGGCATTGCAGCTGGCCGCGGATCATCCGGAGGTCGTGCGCAGGCTGGTCGTCGCGTCGTCGGGGTATCGGCTCGAGGACGCCGCGCGGGAATCGCAGATGAAGTACGCGACGGCGGTGGCCGACGGTCGCCGCGGACTGCACCACCTGGTGACGCAGGGCATCGAGTCACCGGTCAAGGCGCGGCTGCTCGGCGCCGTGGCCTGGCTCGCCGATCCGTTCGTGCGGCCGAAGAATCCGGCCGACACCCTCGCCTTCGTCCGCGCCGAGGATACGTTCGACCTCGACGGACGTCTCGCCGATATCACCGCCCCGACCCTGGTGGTCGGCGGCGACCACGACGAGTTCTACTCCGTCGACACCTTCCGGCACACCGCCGACGGCATCCCCGGGGCCCGCCTGGTCGTCTACCCGGACACCTCGCACCTCGGCGCGGTCAAGCACCCGCTCTTCGCGTCCGAGGTCGCCGCGTTTCTCGACGAACCGGAACCCTGACGAGCTCAGGCAGGCGCGAGCAACCGGACGCGAACGGTGACGCGGCCGTCGTCGCGGTGGGTGACGGCGTGACCGGGGTGGTCGACACCGGCGATGCGCAGGGTGACCGGGCCGCCCTCGCCGAGGAAGTTGCGCCACCACTTCTTCTTGTCCGGCATGGCCACCCCGATGACGTACTCGTCGCCGCGGCGCAGATAGTTGACCGGGGTGGTGAAGGTGCGGCCCGAGCGGCGGCCGGTGTAGCTGATCTGCGCGAAGGCCTTGCCGAGCAGCTTGCCGATGATCGGCGCCTCGGCCAGCGCGACGACGCCGGCGTTGAACCCTCGCACGCCTCGGCTCAACAACGTTTCCTGACTCAACGGCTTCTCCTGCCTGCTGGTGAACGATGAGCACGTGCCGCCCACGGTACCGAGCGTGTCTGGGAAAGCTCTGAGACTCGTTGGTATCGGGGCGATTACGTCGTCAGCGGACCTTGGCTCCGTAGACGCGGTCGACGGACAGCGCCATCAGCACGCGGCGGTCGGAGACCATGACCTCGCGGTACTCCTGCCAGTCGGGGTGCTCGCCCGCGGCCGCGCGGTAGTAGTCGACGAGGGCTTCGACTTCGGGACCGTTCGGGTCGGTACCCGGCCCGGTGAGGGTGACGCTGCCTTCGGCGGTGGCCCAGGACCAGCCGTCGGGCGCTGTCACCTCGAGCGCGGCCCTCGGGTCGCGACGCAGGTTCACGGTCTTGGCGCGGCCCTCGGTCATCGACACGTAGACGATCCCGGCCGCGCGGTCGTAGTACGGGGTGACGGGGGACAGCTGGGGCAGGCCGTCGGATTTGATGGTGGCGAGGACCCCGAGCTTCGCCGTCTCGAGCAGGTCGTGTGGATCGAACGCCGCTGTCATCGGTGCGGACTCCCTCTGTGTGCCGGACGCGCTGATCGGGGACACGAACCGACCATCCCCTCGTCGTGACGAACCGCCACGCCCCCGAATTTATGCCCTCCGCCGGAAAACCCGTCGACAGCGCGGCTGCCGTACGCGTAGAACTTGTCGCATGGTTACGGCACGTCCGCAGTCGCGGTTCTAGTTCGCATCGGGTCCTCGGGCGCCGGTGTGTGGCGCCGCGTGATCCGACGCCCGTGCCGTCTTCCGGAACGCCCTATCGGCGAGCGTCGCTCCATCGACGCGACCAGCTGGGGGATTCCCACCATGACCAGACCACGCACCGACCCCGCCCGCCTGCGCAATATCGGCATCGCCGCTCACATCGACGCGGGCAAGACCACCACCACCGAACGCATCCTGTACTACACCGGTGTCACCCGCGCCCTCGGCGAGGTACACGACGGTACCGCCGCCATGGATCGGATGATCCAGGAGCGCGAACACGGCATCACGATCGCGGCGGCGGCCACGACCTGCACGTGGCGCGACCACGAGATCACCATCATCGATACACCGGGCCACGTCGACTTCACCGCCGAGGTGGAGCGCTCGTTGCGGGTGCTCGACGGCGCCGTCGCCGTGTTCGACGCCAAGGAGGGCGTCGAGCCGCAGTCTGAGCAGGTGTGGCGGCAGGCCGATCGGTACGGGGTGCCGCGGATCTGCTTCGTGAACAAGATGGACAAGCTCGGGGCGGATTTCGCGTTCACCGTGCGGACCATCGCGGAGCGACTCGGCGTGCGGCCGTTGGTGATCCAGCTGCCCATCGGCGCGGAGCGCGAGTTCGAGGGCATCGTCGACCTGGTCGAGATGAACGCCAAGGTGTGGCGGGGCGACACCGGGTACGGCGCGCGCTTCGATGTGGTGGCGATCCCGGACGACCTGCGCGTCAAGGCCGAACAGCAGCGCGAGGCGCTGGTGGCCATGGTCGCCGAAGCCGACGAGGAGCTCCAGGACCGCTACCTGCGCGGCCGGGAGATTCCCGTCGACCTGCTGAAGGCGGCCATCCGCACGATGACCGTCGACGCCAGGGCGTACCCGGTGCTGTGCGGTTCGGCGCTGGCGAACGTCGGCGTGCAACCGCTGCTCGACGCGGTCATCGACTACCTGCCCGCGCCGCTGGATGTCGTGGCCGTGCACGGCTTCTCGCCGACGGGCGAGTCGATCGCGCGCGCACCCGAGGTCGCCGAGCCGTTCGCGGCACTGGCGTTCAAGGTCGCGGCGCACCCGTTCTTCGGCAGGCTCGTGTACCTGCGGGTCTACTCGGGCCGCCTCGAACCCGGGTTGGCCGTACTGAATTCGACCAACGGACGAAAGGAGAAGGTGGGCAAGCTGTTCCAGATGCACTCGAGCACCGAGATCGGTGTGGATCGGGCGCGGGCCGGGCAGATCTGTGCCGTGATCGGGCTGAAGCAGACGCGCACCGGCGACACCCTGTGCGATCGGGACCATCCGATCGTGCTGGAGTCGATGAGCTTCCCCGATCCGGTCCTCTCGGTCTCGATCGAACCGCGGACTCGCGCCGACCAGGACAAGCTGGGCGCGGCCCTGGCTCGCCTGGCGGAGGAGGACCCGACGTTCACCGTCCGCGTCGACGCCGAGACCGGTCAGACGGTCGTCGGCGGCATGGGCGAACTGCATCTGGAGATCCTGGTCGACCGGATGCGCAGGGAGTTCCGGGTCGAGGCCGAGATCGGCGCGCCACGGGTGGCCTATCGCGAGACCGTCACCGCCGCGGTGGATCTGGTCGAGTACACCCACCGCAAGCAGGTGGGTGGGCGCGGGCAGTTCGCGAAGGTGGCGGTCGCGCTGGCGCCGCACGTGGCCGCCGACGGCGCGCGCTACGCGTTCGAGAGCCGGGTGAGCGGCGGGCGGGTGCCGCGGGAGTACGTTCCCTCGGTCGACGCGGGCGCGCGGGACGCGCTGTGTGTCGGCCCGCTGGCCGGGTTCCCGGTCGTGGACGTGAAGGTGACACTGCTCGACGGCGCCGCCCACGTCCAGGACTCGTCGGAGCTCGCGTTCCGGCTCGCGGGCGCGGCGGCGGTACGCGCCGCTGTCGCGACGGCGAAGCCGGTGCTGCTCGAGCCGGTGATGGCCGTCAAGGTCATCACGCCGCGGGAGCATCTCGGCGAGGTGATCGGCGACCTCAATGCCCGGCACGGGCGGGTCAACGGTCTCACCGAGCGTCGCGGCGCCCAGGTCGTCCACGCGCTGGTGCCGCTGCGGGAGATGTTCGGCTACATCGGGAACCTGCGGTCCCTGACCCACGGCCGAGGCTATTTCTTCATGACGTTCGACTCCTACGGCCCGGTCCCGCCCGCGCTCGTGGAGTCGATCATCGCGGGCGGTTGAGGCCACTCCGGTGGCGTCGCACAGCGGCGCCACCGGAGTCCGCGTCAGAGCTCGGCAGCCCCGCCGCCGGCCCCCGAGGCACGGCGATAATCGGCCATCAGCTGGGTCACGCTGGCGCGGTACCGCTCGACATTCTCGATCTTGATCGTCTCGTAGCCGCGCACCATGTCCGGCAGGTCGGCGATCTCCACCGCGAGCGGGCGGGTGTCCTCGCTCAGACCGGCGAGCAACTCGGTGACGGTGGCACGGTATTCGGTGATCAAAGCGCGCTCGGTCCTGCGGACGCCGGCGGCGCCGAAGGGATCGAGCCGGGTGCCCCGGACACGCCGCATCCCCACGAGAGCTCGATAGACGGGGCGGAACCACGGACCGAGTTCGAGCTTGTTCCTCATCCCGAGTGCGCGCAGCACGGGCGGGTGCAGCCGGTAGGAGATGCGGGCACCGCGGCCGAATTCCGCTTCGACGGACGCGCGGATGTCGGGGTCGAGGGAGAGGCGGGCGACCTCGTATTCGTCCTTGTAGGCCATGAGCTTGTACAGGTTGCGGGCGACGGCTTCGGCGAACGCGGTCGAGCCGGGTGCCCGTTCGGTCTCGCCGAGCCGCACCTGTTCGACGAACTCGCTGTATCCACGTGCGTAGGAGGCGTTCTGGTACTCGATGAGATCCGGCACGCGGAGCGCCAACAGGCGGTGGAGTTCGGATCCGGGCTCGGCCCGCACGGTGGCGAGGAGCTGATCCGCCGCCGCCGGCCGAGGGCGGGCCCGCGCGGCCGGGCCCCCCCCCGCGGCCCGCGCGGGTGGGGAGGCGCGGGGGGCGGCGGCGGGCCTTAGCCCCCACCGGGACCCCGCCGGGGTGGGGGCGGCGTGCCTCAAACCCCCACCCCCGCGGGCGGTCATCCCCCCCAGGCCCTTAAAAGCTACCCCCCCCCCCCGGGCGGGGGGCGGCGATCCGGTCGAGATGACGACACCGCGGCAACGGGAGGCACGCACCCATCTGCACTGGT
>NZ_JARWOJ010000373.1 GCF_029868625.1 Nocardia neocaledoniensis
AGTGCTCCACGAATACGGCGACATCCCGCCAGCATCACGGAACCATCGCGTCCCCGCGACCGGTGAGACACCCACCGCCACAGCACATTCCGTGGGAAGATCACCTCGGGCGATCTCGTCCCAGAACGCACGCTCGACCACTCGCTGATGCCCGGGATGACCCGGTGACCGCATCGGAGCTCGCCCTGTAACCTCCCGAACCCAATCCGACGGTCTTCCCACAACACCCTCCTGACCTCGGATGTTGCTTCCATCGGTTGAACCTGCTCAATTCACTTCCTGGGCCTTCACCGACCGCGCCCGCAAGTCCGGGCTGGTGCCATCGATGGGGTCGATCGGCGACTGCTACGACAACGCCGTCATCGAATCATTCTGGGGCAGAATGCAAACCGAACTACTCAACCGGAAACGCTGGCGAACCCGGATCGAGCTGGCGAACGCGATTTTCGAGTACCTCGAGATCTTCCACAACCGTCAGCGGCGCCACTCGGCCCTCGGTATGCGGACTCCGATCGAATACGAGATGATGCAACCACCTGTCCAACCCGTGGCCTGAAGTCCAGTATCCCGACTCCACGAAACCGGGGGAACATCATACCCTTGCCGATGAGAAGTCAGCCGACGTAAGTGTGGCCGCTGACGATGCGGTGAAGAGTGGTGTGGACGACACTGTATTCCTCGGCGGGGTCGGTCAGGCTCGCGTCGTCGCCGGGGTCGTGGTAGCGGTGGTCCAGATCGTCGTCTTGCGTGCTGTCGGAGACAGTTTCGGCTGTATTCCTTTGAGTCGGCTTTTCGCGCGGGCTTTGGCTATGCCCTCGCGGGTGATCGCGGTGATTCCGGAGACGGTGGGGTCATTGCGTGGTCGGATGATTCAGTTGTTGCCATTCCGCTGCCCAGGCGGTTCTTCGGCGGTGGTCGCCAAGCAGTCGTCCGCACCAGATCAGCAGTGTTGCCGTGAACCAGGTTCCGCAAAGGACCGCTATGCCGGCTCCGAGGCCGTCGAGGACTGCGTCGCTGGTTTGCCGGGGCGGGTCGACCGGGGTGCCGTCAGCGCCGATCCACACCGTAACCTGCTGTCCGCGTTCGGCGGTGTGCGGCACGGGAGCGATGAGGGTGTTGTCCTGCCCGTCCTGGTACCACCGGACTGTGGCCTGGAATCGCCGCTCGGATTTCAGGTGGACCGGATCGTCGGCGATCGTCACGGAGGCCAGAATCTTCGTCGCGTTGTCCGTCAGGATCCGGGTTCGCATACCGCTGTAGGCCGCGGTCCCCACGGCTCCGGCGATCGGCACCGCAATGATGCTGGCAAGCAGTAACAGGGCTACCGCGAGAGTCTCGAATCGCATGTGCGCATGCATCAGAGGGTTGGTGTTCCACGGCCGCATCCGCCAGATCCGGATCGGCGCCGAAGGGTGGCCAGACATCTCGCTCACCCACTTTCGGCGAACTGACTGTCCTCACGCGAGCACGATCGTTGTCCTCGGAGTATCCCACAGCGGATAGTTCGAACCGCGAATACGTCTCCGGTGACATCCGTGCAGGAGGTGGTCGCTCAGTCCGGCTTCTCGGTGGCGCCCAGGGAGTCCGGCTGTGCGGGCTGCTCGGGCAGTGGTCGGCGGATGCTGAGGACCACCGAAACCGTCAGCACGACGACGATTACGGCCAGGCTGACCGGTGACGGGACCTCCGGCACCGCGGTGCTGATCGTCTTGTGGGCGGCTTGGAGCATGAGCTTGACGCCGATGAACGCGAGAATGATCGCCAGACCGGTCGACAGGTAGTGGAAGCGCTCGAGCATTCCGGAGAGCAGGAAGTACAGGGCGCGCAATCCGAGAATGGCGAAAGCGACGCTGGAGTACACGATCAGTGGTTCGCTACTCACCGCCAGCACCGCGGGCACGCTGTCGACGGCGAAGACGATATCGGCCGCCTCGATAGCGGCGACGACGATCAGCAGGGGTGTGGCGACCCATTTGCCGGCCGACCGGACGAAGAAGTGCGTGCCGGAGTATTCCTCCTGGACCGGGATGAACTTGCGTACCAGCCGTACCGCGGTGCTCTTGCCGGGATCGTAGGTCTCCTCGTCGTCCTTGAGAAGTTTGTAGGCGCTGTAGAGCAGGATCGCGGCGAAGGCGAACAGGACTACGGTGAACCGCTGCACCACGGCGATGCCGAGGAGCAGGAATATCGCGCGGAAGACCAGCGCGCCCAGCACGCCGAGGAACAGCACCCGGTGTTGGTATTCGCGGGGCACGTTGAAGTACCCGAAGATCAGGGCGAAGACGAAGAGATTGTCCACCGACAGGCTCTTCTCGAGCAGCCAGGCGGTGGTGAATTCCACCGAGGCGGTCGGGCCGACCGCGACCGCGACGAGCACTGCGAAGAGCAGCGACAGGCCGACCCAGAACACACTCCAGCGGAGCGCTTCCCTGAAGCCGATCACGTGCGGGCCGCGATGCAGCACGAGATCGACGACGAGGCTGGCGGTCAAGATCGCGCCGAACACCGCCCACAGCCAGGTGGGGACATCCATAATCTGTTTCCTCGGTTCGTATCGATGGTGCGTGAGTTGCACTGCGCCTTGGGGCGGCGAGTGCGGGGCTCGATGAGCGTTACGGGTTGCAGGAGGGGCAGCCCGCCGGGTCTGCGAGTTCGTGACGCTCGATTCTGGTGCGGTGTTCACAGCGGGCGCAGCCGTGGATGTCGGCGGCCGGCTGCGGGGTAGCGGTGAAGCAGAACTTGCAAGGGAGTCCGGGCTCGGTGGCGATGTGGCCGAACCCGGGGGCGTCGCAGCGCGCGCAGAGCCGGTCGAGGCGTTCGGCCAGTTCGGTGGCCAGTCGGGCGATGCTGCGCATGCGGGTGGGGTTGAGGTGGGCGCGCATGTCGGTTTCGATGCGGGCGCGCCCGTCCGACGACGCCGTCGCGCAGTGTGCGACGGCGTCGGCAAGTTCGGTGTTGGTGCGGATGCCTTTGTAGAGCGGGGCGTCGCCCCGGGGGGCGCTGTTGGGCCGCACGATCACCGCGTGGCTGCCGAACTGAGCGGTGCGCAGGAATTGTGCGGCTTGTTCGTCGAGGTGGTCGACGACGGTGTGGTCGAAGTTGGTGTCGCAGTCCAGGTGGTGCACGGTGAGCTCGAGGCCGAGATCGTCGTCGACGAAGGCGAGGATTTCCAGCCCGGCCGGGGCGAACCAGATACCGGGGTGGGGGCCGAAGGCGCCTTCGGAGGCCAGTCCACGCGGCAACCCCAGGGCCTGCATGGCGAGGCGGGCTTTCCTCAACGCGGTCTCGCGCGGTGGAGCCGGGCGTTCGATCTCCCCGGTGAAGGTGCCCAGTTCGTCGGTGTCGACGCCGGTGGCGACCTGCACCGTCAGGCCGGGGCGTTCGGCCAGGGCGGCGGCCAGTACCTGCTCCTTGCCGTGTTTGGTGGCCAGGGCGACGTCGCGGTCGCGGTAGGGGTGGGGTGCGCTCATGCGCTGCGGCCGGGTGCGTTCTTCGGCTCGGCGGTCAGGACGCTGAGGATTTCCCCGACCGCGTGGTCGCGTTCGAGGGGGTGCCGCAGCGGCAGTTCTTGGTTCAATCGGTAGCGGTTGCGGCGCCCGTCGCGGACGCGGTCGAGGTAGCCCGCCTGTTCCAGTTCGGCCACGATGCGCTGGGCCGCGCGTTCGGTGATGCCGACCGCGTCGGCGACGTCGCGTAGCCGCATCCCGGGGTCTTGCGCGATGCACAGCAGCACGTGCGCGTGGTTGGTGAGAAACGTCCAGTCCGCCACCGTGATCACCCTACAATCTACGATCCCTGATTGCCATTTTGTCTTACGTGAATTGAGTTGCGCATGTGCTTGGTCGCGCTCGCGCGACGTCGTTGACACGGTTCGCCTCCCTTCTCGGCGGCTGTGCTGGTCGACGCGGTTGCTGCGGGGCGAGGAGCGGAGGCGCGGGTGAGGCGGTCCGCGATGGCCAGGCCGACACCCGCGCGGGTGGGGAGCGAGGCGATGACGACCTCGCAGTCGTGCCGATCGAATTCGCGCAGAAGTCGGTACAGATCGCGGGCGTAGTCGCCGATGGCGGTCGGTACCTCGATCACCAGCACGTTGCCGGTGAAGGTCGATGCCGCACTCGTGGGGGATCGCAGGACTCCGACTCGCCGGCCGTGCGATTGCTGCCGGTGGGCCTCGGCGAGGACGTCGCTTTCCTCGACCAGGATCACGCGCGCTCGGGGGGCGTAATGCGAAGGATGCTGCCCGGGGGGGGGGGGGGTTTTTATGGTTCGGGGCGCGCGGGGGGGGCGCGGTGCCCGCGCGATGGTGTGGTCGTGCGGATCGGTCGGCCCAGCGCCTGGGCGAGATCGTCGACCCCGATCGCGCCCGGGCGCAGCAGGGTCGGCTCGTCGCCGGTGACGTCGATGATGGTGGATTCGATCCCGACCGGGCAGGTCCCGCCGTCGAGAATGAGGTCGACGACGGGACCGAGTTCGTCGGCGACGTGGTCGGCACTGGTGCAGCTGACGGCGCCGAAGCGGTTGGCCGACGGCGCCGCGATCGCCCCTCCGAATGCGGTGAGCAACTGCAGCGCGACGCGATGCTGCGGGACCCGCACCGCGACGGTGTCGCATCCGCCGGTGACAACGGGCGGAACGCGGGGACCGCGCGGCAGGACCAGGGTGAGCGGGCCCGGCCAGAACCACTCGGCGAGCACCCGGGCGGGACCCGATATCTCGGTGACCCAGTCGCCGAGCTGGCAGGGATCGGCGAGATGCACGATCAGTGGGTGCGTTTCGGGTCGCCGCTTGACCTCGAAGACCCGGCGGACCGCCTCGGCGTTCTCGGCGTCGGCGCCGAGCCCGTACACGGTCTCGGTCGGGAAGGCGACCAGACCGCCGCGGTGCAGAATCTCCGCGGCGTGGCGGATGTTCCGCGCCTGGGCCGGGCGGGGCCGCGCGGCGCGGGGGGCGGGGCGGGGGCGGGGGGGGGGGCGGGGGGGTGGGGGGGCCCTTTTCTCCCCTGGCGGGGGGCCGCGGCGCCCCCCCGGCCCCCCTTTTTCGGGTCTCGCCCCCTAGATGGCCACCTGATGCTGTCGCTGGGCCTGGAAGAAGTCCGCCCA
>NZ_JARWOJ010000374.1 GCF_029868625.1 Nocardia neocaledoniensis
CCCCATAGCTCAGCGGTAGAGCGGCCGCCTCACACGCGTAAGGTCGCTGGTTCGAAACCCGCGGGGACCACCCTCAATGTGCCGGCCAGCCGCATTAGCTGCTGGCCTGCACTTTTTTGTGCACCATACCCCTGGGGCCGACCGTTGGACGATGAGCGAATGAAGCGGATACCTGTCCCGGAGCTGATCGACGGCGCTGGTGCCGCGCTTCGACGGCGCGCGTCGGTGATCGAGACGGAGTAGTCAGTGGCTGAACGTGATGGCCGCCTGCACCGGGACAAGGCCGATGACGACAGGCTGAGGGTGCGGGCAAAGGAGTTCTTCGAGGTGGACCGTCGGTTTCCCGCCGACGTGTTCAGGTTCGGTGCTTCGAGAACGGTGTTCATGAACTTCGACACCGGTCTGTCGAAGTTCGCCTGGCCGGCGCTCAGCGCCCTGGCGCGGATGCACGGTGACGCCTTCGTCGACCTGGTCACCATCGAGCCGTGTCTCGGAACTGTGCGGTACCCCGCCCAGTGGGACCGTTACCCCTCGCTGTCGTTGAGCGTGGACGCCTCTCCCGAGGACTATGAGGCAGCGACCTGGGAGCTCTGCCCGGACGGCGTCGGTCGGATGATCGGCGATTTCGCCGATGTCGTGGTGATTTCGGGTGCGTCGCGGCGGTGGGGGTGCTGGGGCGAACGTGCGCCGGAGATCATGGCGATCGCCGCACCGGATACTCCCGAACACCAGCTGTGGCGCAGAAACTTCGACTTCGACCTGTGCGATGCCTATGCGGCGCTCGGCATCATGGCGAAGGCATGCAGGAAAATGCGTGTCCCGATGCATTTCGTCGAACCCTTCATCGACAACTACACGTGGACGTCCGGGCTCCGTCCACTCGACCTGCTGGTCGACAGCTGAGGATCACTGCGGAGCGCGCGGGCACGTGATGCGCGTTTGGTGTGACGCCGAGCGGTCGGCTGAGTGCGGCTGAGGCACACCGGGATCGGAGTCGGTGGAATCGCCGCGGTGGACGCGACGCCCGGCGTGCTGCGCTGAAGCGAGGTGGCTCCAGCCGGGGGCGATGGTTGTCGCGTGGCCCGGTGTTGTGCATACTGGGCCCATGACTTCTAGTCGAAAGGGCGTCGAGCGCCCAGGCCGTTGAGCCGCACGCCGGTCCTCGAACCGGCCTCCTCGCTCGATCGAGCGGAATTTCTGACTGCTTCACCGCGCGTCCGCGCGTCCACCACCTGTCGTGACGATTCCCGGCTGCGCCTGTGGTCGCGCGTGCGCGACTTCGCCGTCCCCTGGCCGATGATCGAAACCGCCACTGCCAGAAGGCGCGTCGGCGACTGGGTCGGTGCCTGTGCCGCAGCGGGGGTGGATGTCGACCTCGAGCTTCGTGCGGTGGCGCGGGTGCACGGTCGGGATCTGGCTTCGCGGGTGCGCGACGATCTGCGTCATCTGGCGCCGGATCTGCTGCGCTGGCATCTCCCTCGGGTGGCGCCCGACGGTCTGCTGCGGCCGGGGCTCACGATCACGCTGGCCAGGTACGACGGAAGCTGTTCGGAGCGAACGCAACCCGTCCACCTGGTGGTGCGCACCGCGCCCGCGTGGGCCGATGCCGGACAGCGGATCGCGCTGACCCTGTGGGACGGGACGGCGTCGACCCTGCATCCGCATCCACGCCCGGATCGACGCTATCGGCTCGACCTGCACCCTCACCTGTGGGATGCCCGCCGCGCACACGAGTTGCGAACCCGTTGCGGGGCAGAGCGATTCGATGGCGGCGTGCGTGCCCACGCCGGATCTGGATCCGGTGACGACCGGTGCACGGAACGGGTGACAGCGGGATCCGGCATCGACTGGCGAGCGGAGCCGGCCACAGTCGAATCCGGTGTCGACCTGTGCGGTGGGCTGGTGCTCGCCGAACGCGATGTGGACCGCCGGGGTGAGCTGGCGACAGTCCGATCCGGTGTTGACGGGTTGGGTGAGGGGACAGTCCGGTCCGGGGTCGACCTGTGCGGTGGGACAGTCGGTTCCGGGGTCTACCGGTGCGGCGACCTGGTAGCAGCCGGATTCGAATCAGACCGGTGGGCGGCCTCGGGGGCCTGCGACGGCGCCGTCGATCCGTGGACCGAGCTGGTGGCGGCCGGCTTCGCCGTCGACCGGTGGGCGGCGGAAGCCGATATCCTGCTGCGCGCCGAGGAACGCGCCGGGCCGTTCCTGGTGCGGTTGGGTGGACGACGCCGCTTGGTGCTCGAGATCGACGGCGGGGGAGTGCGGTCGGTGCCCGACCATCCGCGCGCCGAAACCTCCGCGCTCCCTGTCCTTCCCGATGCCGCGACCCGGGTGCTGCCCGATCTGGAACTGCTCCGATCCGGGTCGATCACCGCTGACCGCCTGCACCCGATGGTCGCCGAGGCGCTTGCTCCCGGCTGCGGTCGAGAGGATCGCCCGCGCCGTGACCCGGGGAACCGGCAGCAGACCATCGTCGACTGCCGGGGCGAACGCCATCGGATCGGCCTGGTCGACGGGGTGCTGTCGGCCCTGGACCACGATCCGGCCGAGCTCCGGCGCGAGGAGCTGCTGGTCGCGCTGACCGGCACGCCGCTGCCCTGTCTGCGGGTCATCGATGCGGCGCACCGCCGTCCGTACTGGCTGACCGGCGTGCGGGAGCGGCTCGACCACGGCGACACCGCGGGTGCGCTGGCCCTCGTCGAAGGCCTGCTCGGCACCGACGCGGTCCTGCGCGACGGACCCTTACGCGAAGCGCTCGAGGCGACTGTGCGACAGCGCATCACCTACGGCATGTTCCGAGCCGGCCTGCCCGAGCCCGGCCGCAACGCCCCACCCCAACGGCGCCGGCTCGACAACCGTCGCGCCCGTCCACGCACCGATCCCGCACCCTGACCCACGCATCGCCGCCGCGCCCATGTGACACCTCGACCCCGTGCCAACCCCATCAATCCGCTCATCGACCCGAGACGCGAGCACGGCGCACCGACCCGAGACGCCCACTCCTGGACCGACCGAGGGCCTCCACAGCGGAGTGACCGAGCCGCCTACTCATGGACTGACGGGATTCGCCCTCACACCGGACAGCCGTGGACCGCCCCTACGCCGAGCCGACCTGAACCGCTCCCACGGCGGACCGACCTGAGCCGCCCTACGGCGGACTGACGTGAGCCGTCCTCACGCCGAACTGACCTGAACCTTCGCACGAACCGGCCCGAGCTGCCCTCCAGGGCGGACCGACCTGAACCATCTCCACCTGGACGACCCGGGCGGCCCCATGGCGAACCGACCCGAACCGTCGCACGAACCGACCCGAACCGCCGCACGGCGAACCGGCCCGAGCCGCCCTCCAGGGCGGACCGACCTGAACCATCTCCACGTGGACGACCCGGGCCGCCCCATGGTGGACCGACCTGAGTCGCCCTCACACCGAACCGACCTGAACCGCCGCACGGCGAACCGACCCGAGCCACCCCCACGCGGGACCAGCCCGAGCGACCCCACGGCGGACCGATCTGAACCACCTCCACTCGGACCGGCCCGGACCGCACCCCATGGCGGACCGACCTGACCGACCTGAGTTGCCCTCACACCGAACCGACGTGAGCCGCCTGCGGGCGCACCGCCCCGAGCCACCCGCGGGACCGGCTCCAGCCGTCCCCACGGCGGACCGACCGAACCGCCCCACGCCGGACCGACATCAATTGCCCACGCGGCGCAGCGACTCGACCCTCCAGGCGCGCCGACCCGAGAGCCCTCTGCAGCGCAGCCGGCCCGTACCACCCCATCGAACCTCCCACAACCCCAAGGTGATTCACGTATGAACGCACACGTCCCCAGTCAACTCCACATCGCCGATGAACTGCTCACCCTGCTCGGCGAGGTACGCACCGAACCCCGTCCCGACACCCGGCTCGACGCCCTGACCCTCGCGGTGGCCGCCGACCTGCCGGTGTTGCTGTGGGGCGAGCCGGGCATCGGTAAGACCGCCGCGCTGACCCAACTCGCCGATTCGCTCGATCTGCCGCTGACCACGGTGATCGCGAGTGTTCATGAGCCGTCGGACTTCTCGGGACTGCCGATCATCGGTGACGATCCCGCCGCCAATGGGGTGCCGATGGCGCCGCCGGACTGGGCGGTGCGCCTGGTGCGGGAGGGGCGCGGGCTGCTGTTCCTCGACGAGCTGTCCACCGCGCCGCCCGCGGTCCAGGCCGCGCTGCTGCGGCTGGTGCTGGAACGCCGGGTCGGCGCGCTGCGCCTGCCGCCGGGGGTGCGCATCATCGCCGCCGCCAACCCGCGCTCCTCCGCGGCCGACGGCTGGGAACTGAGCGCCCCCCTGGCGAACCGTTTCGTGCACCTGCACTGGGTCCACGATCACGATGTGGTCGTTCGCGGGCTCGGCGGCACCTGGCCGCGCGCGACGCTGCCCCGGCTCGACAGGGAAAAGCTCGGGGAGGCTGTGGTTTTCGCGCGCCGCGCGGTGTGCGGGCTGCTCGCGGCCCGGCCGAAACTCGTGCACCAGATGCCGACGAGCGAGACGCGAAGGGGCGGGGCGTGGGCGTCGCCGCGCAGCTGGGACATGACCGTGCGGCTCCTCGCGTTCGCCACCGCGGCCGACGCGAGCCGGGACGTGCTCTCGCTGCTGGTCCGTGGCGCGGTCGGCGACGGACCCGGCTTCGAACTGCTCACCAGCATCGACCGGATGGACCTGCCCGATCCCGAGGACGTCCTCGCCGACCCGGCCGCGGCCGACCTGCCCGAGCGCGGGGACCTGCGCCAAGCCGTGCTCGACGGGGTCGTGGCGGCGGTGCGCAAGCGTCCGGAGCGGTGCCGGTGGGACGCGGCCTGGCGGGTGCTCGTCCGGGCCGTCGAGACCGGGCCGCCGGACCTGGTGGTCGTCCCCGCCACGACGCTGGCGACCCTGCGTCGCGACGATTGGGCCGTCCCGGCCGCGATCGAACAGCTCGCCGGGATGGTGGCTGTCTCCCGGTCCGCCGACGACGCCGCGAACCGGGTCGCGGCGGGGGTGGGCCGATGATCGAACTCGACCTCGAACGCCTCTACGCGGCCCGGCTGCACGCGGTCCGGGCCCGGCCGTACCTGGCGAGCGCCCTGTACGCGCTGCACCTCGTCGAATCGACCCGGGTGCCGACGATGGGTGTCGACCGCTACTGGCGCTGCTACGTCTCGCCCGCGTATGTGGCGCGCAAAACGGTGGAGGAACTGGCTTCCGTTCTGGTGCACGAGGTATCGCATCTGCTGCGCGATCACCACGGCCGCAGCGACCGGTATGCCCGCGCGCACGACCTCACCGGCAGGGCCGAACGGCTGCGGATGAACATCGCCGCCGACGCCGAGATCAACGACGACGCGTTCGGCGACGGCCTGGTGCGGCCCGAGGGCCTCGTCACCCCGGCGCTGCTGCGCCTCGACGACGGCAAGCTGATGGAGGACTACCTGCGCGAATTCACCCTGGGCCACCTCACCCAGGACTTCGCCTGGCTCGACTGCGGCAGCGGCGCCGACGGCATGGACCGTGAATGGGACCTCGGACCCGACGGGGCCGACGGCCTCAGCGAACAGGAACGCGAGGCGGTGAGATTCCGGGTGGCACAGGGCATCAGCGGCCGGCGCGGCGAGGCCCCGCAGGGCTGGCGCCGGTGGGCCGAGGACACCCTGCACCCACCGCAGCCGTGGCGTGACCTGCTGGGCGCGGCCATCCGCTCGGCCGCGGCGAGTTCGGGCCGTGGCGCCGATTACACCTACGGCCGCCCGGCCCGGCGCTCGGCCGCACTGTCCGGCGCGATCTTGCCGAGCCTGCGCCGTAACCCGCCGCGGGTGAGCGTGGTCATCGACACCTCGGGCTCGGTCAGCGACACCGAATTGGGCAGTGCCCTGCTGGAAGTGGCCGCGATCTCGCGGGCGGTCGGCGGTCGGCGCGACCTGGTGTCGGTGCTGTCCTGCGACGCCGCGGCGCATGTCGCCTACCCGCTGTGCCGGGCCGAGCAGATCCCCCTGATCGGTGGCGGCGGCACCGATCTGCGGGTCGGCTTCTCCCAGGCCCTGCGCACGCGGCCGGATGTGATCGTGGCGCTGACCGACGGATACACGCCGTGGCCGACCCGGCCGCCCTGCCGCGCCGTGGTCGGATTGTTCCGCCGCGCGGACCGGGGGGACGAGGACGATCCGGATTACGTCCCGCTCACGCCGCCGGCCTGGGCGCGCGTGGTCGACATCGGGTGAGGCCTACGCCCCGGCGACCTGCCGCCGGGCGCGCAGCCGCGGCGCCGCCAGCATGGCCAGGCCGGAGAACAGGAGACCGGCCAGCGGAATCAGCGGCAGATAGGACACCCAGACGATCGGCTCCGGCAGCGACAGCGCGACGCTCGTCGCGAGCACGGCGACCAGGAAGACGATCCCCGACCAGCGATGTGCCAGGCGGACCCGGCCGGCGCCCGTAGCCGGGGTCGCTCGTCCACGGCGGAAGACCGGCACGAGCATGACCAGCCCCGACAGGAACAGCCCGGCGAGCGGGACCAGCGGCAGATAGGAGACCCACTGCGGTCCGCTCAGCGCCAGCACGAGCACGGTGACGACCAGGATCGCGGTGAAGGCGATCGCGGACCAGCGATGCGTCGGTCGAACCCAGGAGGTGTTCATCGAGAGACCCTTTCGTGTATTCCGTCGATGACGATGCTTCCAGCGGGCCGCCGCCCGGCGCTTCTCGATTCCTGACCGTTCCGGCGCGCCCCGATAGCGACGTATTGCATGTGGTGCACGTCACAGTTGGATCGCGATTCGTCCCATTCGGCTCGAGGACTTTCCTAACGCTTGGGTAGTTCTTTACTATTGACGCGACCCTGTGTCCTGGGTCAGATCTCGCAGCTCAGCATCAATTGCCAGTGCATGTTCGACCGATGAACCGGGCGCCCCCACGCGGCCCCGGCGAAGGAGAATGATGACCGACAATGATCCGGGCCCATCGCTGAAATCTGTTCTCCAGCACGATCTTCCAGCATCCGTTGTGGTCTTTCTGGTCGCGTTGCCGTTGTCGCTCGGTGTCGCGCTGGCCTCGGGTGCGCCGGTCGTCGCCGGATTGATCGCCGCGGCCGTCGGGGGAGTGGTGGCCGGTCTCCTCGGGGGTTCGACGATCCAGGTGAGCGGGCCGACCGCCAGTCTCGCCGTCGTCGTGGCCGGTGCCGTGCAGCAGTTCGGCTGGGCCGCCATGTGTTTCATCACCCTCGGAGCGGGACTGCTCCAGATCCTGTTCGGGCTCAGCCGGATCGCGCGCGCCGCGCTGGGCATCGCCCCGGTGGTCGTGCACGCCATGCTGGCGGGCATCGGCGTGATCATCGCCCTGCAGCAGGTGCACGTGCTGCTCGGCGGCGAGACCGTCAGCTCGCCCTGGGCGAGCATCGTCGCGCTGCCGCGCCAGGTGATGTCGGTGCAGAAGGGTGATCTGTTCGTCGGCGTGCTCGTCATCGCCGTGCTGATCGGCTGGCAGTACCTGCCGCGCCGGGTGCGGGTCGTGCCGGGGCCGCTGGTCGCGGTGGTCGCGGCGACGGTGGTCTCGCTGGTCCTGCCGCTGACGGTCGAGCGGGTGCGCCTGGACGGCTCGCTCCTCGACGGCATCGGCCTGCCCGCGCTCCCGCACGGCGGGTGGGTGCCGATCGTGCTCACCATGCTCACCGTCGCGCTCATCGCCAGTGTGGAGACCCTGCTGTCGGCGGTCGCGGTCGACAAGATGCGACCGGGACAGCGCACCGACTTCGATCGGGAGCTACTTGGCCAGGGCGCGGCCAATATGGCCTCGGGCGCGCTGGGTGGGCTGCCGATCGCCGCGGTGATCGTGCGCAGCATCACCAACGCCAACGCCGGGGCGCGCAGCCGGGCCGCGACCGTGCTGCACGGCTGCTGGATCCTGGTGTTCGCGATCGCGCTGGTCGGGCTCGTGCGCCAGATCCCGACCGCCGCGCTGGCCGGGCTGCTGGTACTGATCGGCGTGCAGCTGGTGAAGCTGGCCCACATCCGGCGGGCCCGCCGCACCGGCGACCTCTACGTGTACCTGGTGACCGTGCTCGCCGTGGTATCGCTGAACCTGTTGCAGGGCATGGTGATCGGGCTCATCGCCTCGTTCGCGCTGCTGCTGTGGCGGGTCGTGAAGTTCACCATCGCGGCGGTACCGCGTCCGGACGGCACCTGGCTGGTGCGCATCGACGGCACCTGCACCTTCCTCGCCGCCCCGAAGCTCACCGGCGAACTCGCCAAGGTGCCCGCCGGCGTGGACGTGACGGTGGAGCTGAGTGTGGACTTCCTCGACCACGCGGCCTGTGAATTGCTCTCCGAATGGGCCGACGCGCGCGAATCCGCAGGCGGCGCTGTCGATTTCGTCGAGCTCGGCACCGCGCGGATGGCCCGCGCGCAGGACGGGCCGCCCGAACACGGCCACGCCCGCAAGGCGGTCGACGAGGCGATCCGGCCGTGGCGGCGCAGCGGCGGCGTCGACCCGATCGCGGCGGGCATCGCGGCCTACCACCGCGGTCACGCGCACCTCATGCGCCCGCACCTGGACGGGCTGCGGCACCGCCCCGACGCCGACACCTTCTTCCTGACCTGCGCCGACGCCCGCATCGTCCCCAATGTCATCACCAACAGCGGGCCCGGTGACCTGTTCACGGTGCGCAATGTCGGCAATCTCGTCCCGGTCGGCGGTAGCGACGTCTCGGTGGAGGCGGCGCTGATCTACGCCCTGGACAAGCTCGACGTGCGCTCGGTGGTGGTCTGCGGGCACAGCGGCTGCGGCGCCATGGAGGCGCTGTACGGGAAGGTGCAGGCCGGGCCGGGACTCGACGACTGGCTCGCCCACGCCCAGCCGACGCTGGCGGCGTTCCAGCACGGTCACCCGGTCGCCGAGGCCGCCCGGCTGGCCGGGTTCGGCCCGGTCGACCAGCTGGGCATGGTGAATGTCGCGCGACAGGTGCAGACCCTGGCCGACTATCCGGCGGTGCGCGCGGGCATCGAGGAGCGCGGCGTCGCCGTGTCGGGGCTGTTCTTCGATCTCGCGACCGCGCGGGTGATCGAGGTGACGGTCGACGGGATCGCCGAATTCGGCGCTGCCAGAAGCGGAGTCGCGACGGAACCGGTGTAGGCGCATTGATGTGGGTCACACCACAGCGGGGCCGCCGTTATGGCGGCACCCACTCTTCTTCCGGCACACTGGCTTTGCCAAGTCTTTACCAATACTGTGGTGACACCTCGACCCGGTCCGCCGTCGCACCGGGATTCGCGTGCTTCATCGCTGGAGAAGCTGTTCCGCGGTCACTCGACCGCACATGACACGTAGATCGTCCATCGACCACGGCTGTGCCGCGTCGCCGAAGGAGAACCATGTCAGTAGCGAACGACCTAGCTCCCCCGCTCCACCCGGCGCCACCCGCGCCGCCCTCGTACTGGCGCGACACCGTCCTGCGCCATGATCTGCCCGCCTCGATCGTGGTCTTCCTCGTGGCCCTGCCACTGTCGCTCGGCATCGCCGTCGCGTCCGGCGCGCCGGTCGCCGCGGGCCTGGTCGCCGCCGTGATCGGCGGCATCGTCGTCGGCCTGTGCGGTGGCTCGGTGCTGCAGGTCAGCGGTCCCGCGGCCGGCCTGACCGTCGTCGTCGCCGAATCCATCGCGCAATTCGGCTGGCGCGTCACCTGTTTCATCGTCGTCGGCGCCGGGCTGTTGCAGATTCTGTTCGGCCTGAGCCGGATCGCGCGCGCCGCGCTGGCCGTCGCGCCCGTGGTCGTGCACGCCATGCTCGCCGGGATCGGTCTCACCATCGCGCTGCAGCAGATCCACGTGCTGCTCGGTGGGTCCTCGCACAGCTCGGCCTGGCGCAACATCGTCGAGCTGCCAGGTCAGCTGATGTCGCTGCACGGCGGCGGAGTCCTCGTCGGCGCCGTCGTGATCACGGTGATGCTCGGCTGGAAGTACATGCCGCCGAAGCTGCGCGCCGTGCCGGGACCCCTGGTCGCCGTCGTCCTCGGCACCCTGCTGTCGCTGGTGCTGCCCGGCGGCGTGGAGCGGATCGTGCTGAGCGGCTCGCTGTTCGACGCGCTGCAACTGCCCGAGCTGCCCTCGGGCAACTGGTCGGCCGTCGCCATGATGGTGCTCACCATCGCCCTCATCGCCAGCGTCGAGAGCCTGCTCTCCGCGGTCGCGGTGGACAAGATGCACACCGGCCCGCGGACCGGGTTCGACCGCGAGATGATCGGTCAGGGTTCGGCCAATGTGCTCTCCGGCCTGGTCGGCGGCCTGCCGGTCACCGGTGTCATCGTGCGCAGCGCGACGAATGTGCAGGCGGGCGCGCGCAGCCGGGCCTCGGCGGTCATGCACGGCTGCTGGATCCTGCTGTTCTCGGTGGCCCTGGTCGGGCTGGTCGAGCAGATCCCGATGGCCGCGCTGGCCGGGCTGCTCATCGTCATCGGGATCCAGCTGGTGAAGCTGGCCCACATCCAGCTGGCCCGGCGCACCGGAGACCTGCTGGTGTATGTGGTGACCGTGGGCTCGGTGGTGTTCCTCAACTTGCTCGAGGGTGTGATCATCGGCCTCGCGCTGGCTTTCGGTCTGCTGCTGTGGCGCGTCGTGCGCGTGCAGGTGTCGGCCGAGCCGCTGGCGGGGGACGCCCGCTGGCTGGTCCGGATCGACGGATCGTGCACCTTCCTCGCCCTGCCGAAGCTGTCCGGGGAGCTGGCGAAGGTGCCCGCGGGCGCCGCGGTGACGGTGGAGATGACGGTCGACTTCCTCGACCACGCCGCCTTCGAAGCGATCGAATCCTGGCAACACCAGCAGGAAAGCGGCGGCGGCCGGGTCGATTTCGTGGAGATCGGCAGCGCCAGAATGGCCGACACCCCCGCCGCGCCACCCGCGCGCGGCTTCGGCCGCGAGACCTGGGACCAGCTGCTCGGCCCGTGGCGGCACGAGAAGTCCGGCAGCGACGCGCTCGCCGCGGGCGTGTCGGCCTTCCATCGCAGTCACGCGCACGTGGTCCGGCCGCACCTGGACGGGCTGCGCGACCGGCAGGACCCGGATTCGTTCTTCCTCACCTGCTCGGACTCGCGCATCGTGCCCAACGTGATCACCTCCAGCGGGCCGGGTGACCTGTTCACCGTCCGCAATGTCGGCAATCTGGTGCCCACCTCCGCCGATGATTCCGTCGAGGCCGCGCTGGTGTTCGCGCTGGAGGAACTCGCGGTGCGCTCGGTCGTGGTCTGCGGGCACTCCGCCTGCGGCGCGATGAAGGCCGTGTACACCGGGGCCGACGCGGAGGGCGGGTTGAGCTCGTGGCTGCGCCACGCCGCGCCGAGCCTGGACCGGTTCCGCGCCGATCACCCGGTCGCGCTGGCGGCCCGGGCGGCCGGTTTCGGTGAGGTCGACCAGCTCAGCATGGTCAATGTCGCCGTGCAGCTCGAGACGCTGCACCGGCATCCGGCCGTGCGGCGGGCTGTCGCCGAGCGCGGGGTGGCGGTGTCGGGGTTGTTCTTCGACATCGCGGGCGCGCGGGTCATCGAGGTGACCGCCGACGGTGTGCGCACCATCGACGACCGCGCCGAGGTGCCCGTCACGGCGTGATCGGTGCCGTCGGCGGCTCGTACTCTGGAACGATGACGAGCAAGCCGACCGCCGACCCCACCGCCGGCGCCCGGCCGCGGCGCCGCGCGCGCGGCGGGGCGGGCGGGGAGCTCGCCGTGCTGTTCGTCGCCGGTACCCCCTCCGACGATCCGCTCTCGCGGGTGCGTGGCGGTGAGGCGATCAGCGCCGTGTTGCTGAGCGCCACCAATATCGGGCTGGCCACATGCCTGCTC
>NZ_JARWOJ010000375.1 GCF_029868625.1 Nocardia neocaledoniensis
AGTGCTCCACGAATACGGCGACATCCCGCCAGCATCACGGAACCATCGCGTCCCCGCGACCGGTGAGACACCCACCGCCACAGCACATTCCGTGGGAAGATCACCTCGGGCGATCTCGTCCCAGAACGCACGCTCGACCACCCGCTGATGCCCGGGATGACCCGGTGACCGCATCGGAGCTCGCCCTGTAACCTCCCGAACCCAATCCGACGGTCTTCCCACAACACCCTCCTGACCTCGGATGTTGCTTCCATCGGTTGAACCTGCTCAATACACGTCGCTGGTGTTCACCGAAGCTCTGGTCGAGTCGGGCATCGCCGGTTCCATCGGCAGCGTCGGCGATGCCCTCGACAATGCCCTGATGGAATCGACGATCGGGCTCTACAAGACCGAGCTGATCGAGCGGGCACAGTCCTGGTCCGGTCGGGCCGAGGTCGAGCGGGAGACCGCCGAGTGGGTCCGCTGGTTCAACGCGGACCGGTTGCATTCGTCGATCGACTATCTGCCGCCGGTCGAGTACGAGACGCTATATCGTGAACAGCGCCCTACCGTCGCCTCGGCCCTCGAGGTGGCCTGAACGAAGTCTCCACCCGCTTCAGGGCGGTTCAGTGCGGGCCTGCCGCATGCGCGCCGGGCCGCCACGATCGGCGTAGCCGCGGCCACCGCGGCCACCCTGTCCGTGCTGGTGCTGCTCGGGGTGATCTCGACCCAGGCCCGCGTGGTGGTGCCGGTCGGCGGCATGATCGTGGCCGGGGCCATGCAGGCCGCCGGCCTGGCCCTGCACCGGATGCTCGAGGACGCCCGCCGCGCCCGGCCCGGTATCGAGGCCCGCCTGTGCCTGGGCCTGCCCGCCTCGGAGGCGTTCGCCCCGTACCGGCGCTCGGCGCTGCGCACCGCGCTCATTCCGGCCATCGACGCCACCAAGGTCGTGGGCCTGATCAGCCTGCCCGGCGCGATGACCGGACTCATCCTCGCCGGAGTGGACCCGCTGACGGCCATCCGCTACCAGATCGTGGTGATGTACATGCTGCTCGCCGCCACCATCGCCGCCGCAAGTAGTGGTGCGCTGGCCCAGCGTGCGCTGTTCGACGACGCGCACCGGCTGCGGAGCATGAATTAGCGGCGCTTCCCGCCCACGGTGTCGCCATCGATGGCGAGGTCAGCAACGGCGGGCAATTCCACGGTCACGACGGCGCCGCCGTCGGGATGGTTGGCGGCGTGGACACGGCCGTGGTGGCGGGCGGCGATGGCCGCGACGATCGACAGCCCGAGCCCGTTACCGCCGCGGGTGCGGGCGGCGTCGGCGCGGGTGAACCGGTCCAAGGCGTGGGGCAAGAACTCGGGTGGGAAGCCGGGCCCGTGGTCACGGACAGTAATGGTGACCATCGAATCGTGCTGTGCCGCCGTGAGGTGGATGGGTGGAAGCCCGTAGTCGAGGGCATTGTCGATCAGGTTGCCGATCGCGCGTTCGAAGCGGTCGGGGTCGACGCGCACCGACAGCCGCGGCGGACAGTCCAGCCCGATCGGGTCCGGGTAGCGGTCGGTGATCGCTGCGAGGAGGGGGTGTAGTTGGTGGGTATCGCCGGTGAGGAAGCTGTCGTCGTCGCTGCTGCGCGCCAGCAGCAGGAGGTCCTGGGCCAGGCGGGAGAGCCGGTTGGTGTCGTCGAGCGCGGCGCGCACCGTGGCGATGAGCTCGGTATTGCCGCGGGGTGCGCGCAGGGCGAGTTCGAGTTCGGTGGTGAGCAGGCTCAACGGGGTGCGCAGTTCGTGGCCGGCGTCGGCGACGAAGCGGCGCTCGCGGTCGAGCGCGTCGTGCAGCCGCGCGAGGAGATCGTTGAATGTGGTTCCCAGGCGCGCGATTTCGTCGTCGCTGTCGGGAATCGGCAGGTACGGGTCCGGATCGTCGGGGCGCAGCTGCGCGGCGCGGGCGCGCATCCGCTCGACCGGGCGCAGTGCGGCGGTGGCCAGCAGAAAGGCACCGGCGGTGGCGAGAATCCAGATCAGCGGGAACGCGAGGAGCAGTTCGCCGCGCAGGTCGGTGATCATCGCCTCGATCAGTGCGCGGCTGGGGCCGTCGGTGACCGATTCGTCGGCGGCGTCGCGGGCCTGGCGCACGGTGACGACACCAATACCCGACAGCACCAGCGCCATCAGCACACCGAAGGCGACGGTGAGCCGGATCCGGATGGGCCACCGCGAGATCACGACGGCTCCCGCTGTCCGGTCGCGGTGACCGGGTTGAGGCGGTATCCGACCCCGCGCAGGGTCTCGAGGCTGGTGACCCCGAACCGGCGGTCGATCTTGTCGCGCAGGGCGCGGATGTGCACCTCGACCACATTCGAGCGGGACTCGAACGCGAAGTCCCAGCAGTGTTCCAGCAGCTGCTGGCGGGTGAACACCGCGCCCGGATGCCGCAGGAAGGTTTCCAGTAGCGCGAATTCCTTGGCGGTCACCTCGATTTCGGTCTCGCCGCGCCACACCCGGTGGGTCACCGGATCCAGCCGCAGATCCCCGGCACACAGCGGCGGGCGCGGGGCGGGGGGGGGGCCGCCGGCCCCCCCCCGCCCCCCCCGCGCCGCCACCGCCCCCCCCGACGGGTGAGAGGCGGTGGTGGCGGTAGGCACGCCGAAGGCGTGGGCGAGGT
>NZ_JARWOJ010000376.1 GCF_029868625.1 Nocardia neocaledoniensis
GTCAAGCCGATCGCCTCGACGGGCACCCCCGACTCGCCGCCGATGCCGAGCAGGGCCCTGGCCTCGTCGTTGAGCACCGTGCTGCGCGCCCAGCGCCACGAGTTCGCCAACCGGCTGCACCTGCTCAGCGGCCTGCTGCACTGTTCGCTGCCCCCCTTCGGGGGGCTTTTTCCCCCCCAACTTTTCTTTCGCGGGGGGCCCTGTCCCCCCCGGGGGGGCCCCCCCCCCCCCCCTTCGATGCCGTCGTGCTCCGGCTACAGCGGAGCTATTCCTGCTCGAACCTTCGGCGGAATCGGTCTTCCATCCGCTCGGAGAACCCGCCCGACTTGCGGGGCCGGCCACCGCGCCCGGACGAGCCGCCCGACGGGCTCGCGCCCGACGCGGAGGTCTCGGACGAGTCCGAGTGAGCGGACTTGCGGGAGTTGCCGATCATGAGCAGGACTCCGGCGCCGAACATGGCGATGAAGCCGACGAGGCTGATGATCGGGAAACCGCCCGGCTTGAACGGGGCGGCCAAGCCGGCGACGAGCAGGAACAGGCCGACGGCGAACAGCGCCGCCGCCTGCAGTCTGCGTCGACTCGACGTGGAGCGAAGACGTCCGCCGCGGACGGACGAGGCGAACTTCGGATCCTCAGCATAGAGAGCGCTCTCGATCTGTTCGAGCATGCGCTGCTCGTGCTCGGAGAGTGGCACGGTACCTCCCCCGGCACTAGGCGTGGCTGGTCGCCTCCGGGTAGGCGACGGGTAGCCGACCTTGGCGGCTATCTGCTCCCCATGATACGAGTTCGATCGAAGCCGTACCACCTACTCGGTGATAACTAAGCGGTCATGTCCCGGTCGCGGCCCGGCTGCGGGCGTGTCTTGGCGGCGGCGACCAGCGCGTCGTCGATGTCGTAGAGGAATGCGCCCACGCGTGAACAGAACTCGTCGGCCCTGGTGTCGGTGATCTTGCGATCGAGCCCGGCCTCCAGATCGGCCCGCAGCTGCGAATGGGCCTCGAAGTAGTCGGCCCACATCGCGAACTCGGGTGTCGCACGTCTCAGTAGCACCCACGCGCTGCGCGAGCGGGCCCGTGGCGCCCGGTCGGCCCCGGTGAGCGCGATCATGGCCCCGGCGCCGCGCAGGGCGGCCAGGTAGGCCGTGCGGAAGCGCTCCCCCGGCTCGTGCTCCCAGGCCGAATCGGTGAGCAAGGCATCGGCCTGCCGTAGCAGCCCGCCCGCGCGACCGTCGTGGCCCGCGTGCTCCCGACCATCGTTGCGACCAGCCATCTGCTGCCCCTTTCGCCCCTCGCACAGATCGAACAAGCATTCGAACGTTTGAATTGGGTTTGAATATAGGGACACCCACCGACAACTTCCGCGCCAGCGCGCCAGCGACGAGAGCCATGACAGCCGTCAAGCCGAATCACACCACCCCCGCACCCGTGGTCGTCGACCTCAGCGTCGCCGCCCTGCGCGCCCGCCTGCACGACGCGCTGTCGGTTTATGTGGCAGCCATGGACTATCCGCGTGGAACCGAGCACCACCGGGCGCCGATGTGGACCGAGCACACCACGCGCGCCGGGTGGCGGGCCGTGGCCGCCGTGCTGCCCGACGACTCCGGCGCCGTCGACCTGCGCACCGCGCCGATCGTCGCGATCGCCTACGGCTACAGCGGAGCGCCGCGGCAGTGGTGGCATCAGCAGGTGCACACCGGCATGCGCCGCTGTGGCTGGCCCGAGGCCGCCGCCCGCGATCTGCTCGCCGACTACTTCGAGCTCACCGAGCTGCACGTGCACCCGGCGGCGCAGGGGCGCGGCATCGGCTCGACGCTGCTCGAGCGCCTGCTGGCGGACCGCCGGGAAGCGGCGGTGCTGCTGTCGACGCCGGAGGTCCCCGAGGAGGCCAACCGGGCCTGGCGGCTGTACCGGCGGGCCGGATTCACCGATGTGATCCGCAATTTCGTGTTCGCGGGCGACACCAGGCCGTTCGCCATCCTGGGGCGGCGACTGCCGCTACCGGGCCGCCCGGCGTGAGCGGGGCCGGGACGACCGTCGTCGTCGGATCGGGGCACAACGCGCTGGTCGCCGCCTGCTATCTGGCGCGGGCCGGACAGCGGGTGACGGTGCTCGAGCGCGACGAGGTGCCCGGCGGGGCGGTCTCGACGGTCGAGCGTTTCCCCGGTCATCTGGTGGATCGCGGGTCCTCGGCGCACATCATGATCCGGCACACCGGGATCATCGAGGAGCTCGAGCTCGACCGCTTCGGACTGCGCTACCTCGACTGCGATCCGTGGGGTTTCACCCCGTCCGACGGAGCGCGCCCGCCGATCGTCTTCCACCGGGATCTCGACGCCACCTGCGCCTCCATCGCCACCGCCTGCGGCGCGCGCGACGCCGACGCGTACCGCCATTTCGTCGCGGTGTGGGGCGAGCGCAGCGCGCGGGTGATGCGATCCTTCGGCGGGCCGCCGACCCCTGGCCGATTGCTCCGTTCGTTCTGGGGGCTGGACGCGCGCGACGGCGGGAGCGCGTTGTCGCGCGAGTTCCTGCAGACCGGCGACGCGCTGCTGGACTACTGGTTCGACGACGAGCGGCTCAAGGCCTCGCTGGCCTGGTTCGGCGCGCAGTCGGGTCCGCCCATGTCGGAGCCGGGCTCGGCGCCGATGGCGGGGTTCGCCGCACTCATGCACCGGCTGCCGCCCGGCCGGGCCGTGGGGGGAAGTGGGGCGTTGAGCGCCGCGCTGATCGCCCGGTTGCGGTCCGACGGCGGTGACCTGCACACCGGTGACGCGGTGACCACCCTGCGGCGCGTCGGCGACGGCTGGCGGGTGCGGACCGCGTCGGGACGCGAACTGCGCGCCGACACGGTGATCGCGGGCTCGCACATCCTGGCCACGCTGGACCTGCTGCGCGCCGGTGATTTCGACGCGGGCACCCTCGACGACTGGCAGCGGCGGATCCGGGTCGGCCCCGGCATCGGCATGGTGGTGCGCGCGGCCACCGATCGGCTCCCGGAGTACCCCGGCGCGTCGGCCGGAGAGTCCGCCCGCGGACTGCAGTTCCTGGTCAGCGACCGCAACCAGCTGCGGCTGGCGCACGGCGCGGCCATGGGCGGAACGCTGCCCCCGCGCCCGGTGGTGCTCGCCATGAGTTTCAGCGCGCTCGACCCCACCATCGCCCCGCCGGGCGAGCATCAGCTCTCGCTGTGGGCACAGTGGCATCCCTACGCCCTCGCCGACGGCAGCGACTGGGCGGCGCACGCCGAGCGCGAGGCGGATCGCGTCATCGCCGAAGTGGAGCGGTACGCACCGGGATTCGCGTCCTCGGTGCGGCAGCGCTTCGTCCAGACCCCCGTCGACCTCGAGCGGGAGATGGGCCTGCGCGGCGGCAATGTGATGCACGTGGAGATGTCGCTGGACCAGATGATGCTGTGGCGGCCGCTCCCGGAACTGTCGGGTCAGCGAGTGCCCGGCGCTCCGGGTCTGTACCTCACCGGCGCGTCCACCCATCCCGGCGGCGGCGTCTCCGGCGCCAGCGGGCGCAGCGCCGCCAAGCTACTCCTCGGCGACCAGCGCAAGCGGCGATTCACCGTGTCACGCAAGCGATGACAGTGCGCCGAAACCGGCGCCCCGCCGAGGTCGCGCGGCCGGGCGGGAGACGACGGTGATCCGCGGCGGTCGGCTCCGCCGGGTACACGGCATCGCCGCGCGCGCGGGCGACACGGTCCGCGCATGGGTGGGTGCGGAACCGGTCCGGGCGATCCCCGCTGTCGCGGCGGTGGCGCTGGTGCTGGTCCAGATCACCTACCCGTTGACTGCCGGGGTGGCGCGGGATCGGGTCACGGTCGCGGTGGTGCTGCTGACGGTGGCGACGGCGCTGTCGCACGCGGTGACGACGCGCGGACTGCGCTGGGCGGCCGGGTTCTTCGTGATCGTGTCCGGTCTCGGTCTGCTCGCCGAGATGATCGGGACGGCCACGGGATTTCCGTTCGGCGCCTACTCCTACGCCGTCGATCGGCTCGGGCCCGCGCTGGCGGACGTGCCGCTGATAGTCCCGCTGGCCTGGACCGGTGGTCTGTACCCGATCTGGATCGTCGCCGGGCTGCTCACCACCGCTCGTCGGCCACCAGGCCACGCGCTACGCGGCGGGATCTTCGTCGTCGGCGCGGTGGGCTGGGATCTGTTCCTGGATCCGCAGATGGTGGCGGACGGGCAGTGGACCTGGCGCGTCACCGACGCCGGGCTGCCCGGACTCCCCCAGATCCCGTACACGAACTACCTCGGCTGGGCGCTCGTGGCCACACTCATGGCGGTGCTGCTCACCGTCCTCGACCGGCGGCTCCCCCCGGCGCGGGACGAGTCGGTGGCGATCCCGGTCGCCGTGTTCGCCTGGACCTGGCTCGGCTCCACGCTCGCGCACGCGGTCTTCCTCGGTCTCCCCGCGTCGGCGGCCTGGGGTTTCGTGGGGCTGGGGTTGCTCGGCGTCTCGTTGCTGGCGCGCCACGCCCGCACCGGCTGAGCCGGCACCGCGCCGAAATCCGCGGGAAACGCCTGTTCGATGCCGGTCGGCGCGTCCGGGTGGGCCCGTCGTGTGGGTTCTCGGGCCCGGGCCTGGCACGATGTCACCCGTGCAGCCGAGTCCCGTCGCCGACATGCCCACGCCGTCACCGCGCCGTTCCGTCCCCGCGCGGCGCGTCGCCGCCGTCACCGTTCTGCTGGCCCTGTTGGTGTCCGCGCTGACCGGATGCCTGCGGGTGCAGGTGTCGATGGGCGTGTCGTCCAACGACCGGGTGTCGGGCCGGATCGTGGCCGCGGTCGTGCCGACCAATTCCGAGGACAAGGGCCCGCAGTTGAAGGCGCCCGACCAGCTGGCGGCGAAGGTGCGGGTGGAGAAGTACAACCAGGACGGCTTCGTCGGCACCCAGGTGTTCTTCGACGACCTGTCCTTCGGCGAGGTCGGCCAGCTGGGCGGCCTGTCGGACCAGACGCAGGGCCTGTTCACCCTGGAGTTCAAGCGCAGCGGCGATCTGGTGAGCCTCACCGGGCGCGTCGACCTCGAATCGCTGCCGCCGCAGGGCTCGGACGTGCAGTTCTCCATCGCGTTCCCGGCCCGCGTCGCCAAGACCAACGGCACCCGCGAGGGCGACAACACGGTGTCGTGGAAGCTGCCCGCCGGCGAGACCTCCTCGCTGCGCGCCGAGGTGAAGTACGCCGACCCGAACACCCGCTCGTTCGCGGGCTGGGCGGGCATCGTCGGCGGTATCACCCTGGCCGTCGCCGCGCTCGTCGCGGGTCTGGCCTTCCGGGACCGCAACCCCGCCGCCCCGAACGCGCCGCGCGGGCGGTTCTCGCCGCGGGAGATGTGGGACGAGATCGCCCGGCGCAGGCTCGGCCGCTGACATGGGCGCGGCGGGACGCACGCTGACCTGGGCCGGAACCGGCCTGGCCGCGCTCGGCGCGGGTACCGCCGTCTACAACCTGGCCACCCTGCGCACCCTGCCGCACCGGGTCTCGGGCGTGATCGAGCCGGTGACGGTCTGCGTCCCCGCCCGCGACGAGGCCGACCGGCTGCCCGCCCTGATCGCCGATCTGCGCGCCCAGACCGGCGTGCCGCGGCTGCGGGTGCTCATCCTCGACGACGCCTCCACCGACGGCACCTACGAGGCCGCCCTCGCCGCGATCGCGGGCGACGACCGGTTCAGTGTGCTCCGTTCGGCCGCTCACCCGGCGCCCGGCTGGACCGGCAAGGCCGCGGCCTGCGCGCGCCTGGCCGCCCGCACCGACGCCGCCGCGCTGGTCTTCGTCGATGCCGATGTGCGGCTGGCGCCGCACGCCATCGCGGCCGCGGTCACCGAATTGCGCAGGCGCGGAGCCGGTCTGGTGTCGGCGTGGCCGGTGCAAGAGGCCGGGTCACCGGCGGAGCGACTGGTGCAACCGCTGCTGGCCTGGTCGTGGGCGTCCACCTTGCCGCTCGGCCCGGCCAATCACAGTCTGCGTCCGTCGACCGCCGTGGCGTGCGGGCAGTTCCTCGCGGTCGACGCGGCGGCCTATCGCGCCGGTGGCGGGCACGCCGGGGTGGCCGCGAGCGCCACGGAGGACCTCGACCTGGCCAGGGCGCTGCGCCGGGCCGGGCATCGCACCGCGCTGGTCACCGCCGGTCCGGCGGCCACGACCCGGATGTACTCCGGGGCGGCCGAACTCACCGACGGCTACACCCGCTGGCTGTGGTCGGCCTACGGTGGCCGTATCGGCGCGGGTGTGGCCGTGGGAGTCGTTGCGGCGCTGGCCTATTGGGTTCCGCCGCTGGCACTGCTGCTCGGCCGCGGGCGGGTCCGCCGCGCGGGGCTGCTCGGCTACCTCGCCGCCGTCACCGGACGGCTGGTAGCCCGCGGCATCGAGACCCGCCGTCGCCCGACCGGCGCCGATCTCACCTCGGCACTCGCCCATCCCGTGGGCGTCCTGAAGTACCTGTCGCTGTGGGCCCGCTCGCACCGCCGCCATCGCTCGGGCGACCTGCGCTGGAAGCAGCGGCCACTCGTCACCCCCGCCACCGCGCCGGTCGCCGACCGTTTGGGCTGAGCACACTCCCGAACCCCCGATCCGGCCCTCGTCCCGAGCCCGCAATCCGCCTTCGTCGGGCCCGGCACCTCCCCCTGGGCCCGCAATCCGCCCCTCGTCGGACACGCGACCCGCCCTCGTCCCAGGCCCGCGCTCCCTCGGCCCGTGCCCGCGATCGCACTCGTCGGGCACCCGATCCGCTCTCGCCCGTTCCGCGAACCGCCCCGTCCCGAAGGCGCTGCCCGCCCTCGTCGGGCACGCACAGCGGGGTCCGCCGGTCATGCACGCCGCGACCGAACGGCGCATCGAGCTGTCCGATACGGAGCCGGAACGCGCGGGGGTTGGATTCGGTCAGGGGACCTCGGTGATGCCCACCGTGGGGAAGAAGAAGCAGGAGCGGCCCGCGTTGTCGGTGGTGCCGAAGACGGCGGCCAGGACCGTGCCGTGGCCGGTGTCGACGGGCACCGCGCGCACCCCGCCGACCGGGATCGCGGTGAAGAGGAAGTCGCGGATCGCCGTCTCGGCGAGCGGCCGCAGCTCGAGCGGCACCTCGGGCGGCACCAGCGCGCGGACGATGTCGGCGATCGACCCCATCGACGCCATCCCGCCGCGACCGGTGCTGATGTTGAGCCAGGCGACCTGCATGCCGGAGGTCTCGGTGGCGGCGGTGTCGGGGGCGAGTCCGTAGGGCAGGAAGGTGAACATCGTCTGCCCGGACTTCACCGCGGTGAGGTCGAGGCCGGGGATCTGGACGGTGTTCGACGGCCACGGGCCCGGCACCGCCCCCGCGACGGCGGGCACGAGACCGAGCCCGTCACCGGCGCAGTTCGCGGCGACCGTCGGATACAGGAACGGCTGCACACCCAGCGATTCGAGAGTGGCGACGACGGTCTGATAGGCACCGAGCAGATCGCCGGGCCCAGCGGTGTGTGTCGCGGGCGCATCTCTGGTTACCGCGGGTTCGGCCGACGCGGCCGGCGCGGCGAGCAGGAGCGCGGCGGCAAAGGCCGCCAGCGTGGACAGTGTGGGCCAACGACGCGGATCGAACACGGCGCACTCCTCATCGACGTGAAGAAGGCCGAGGCTACTCCGCGACCGGGCCGAATCCGCCCAGGTGAGCGCGATCCGTATTCGGCGCGTCGCGCACATTGTCGTCGCGATCGGCCCCGGGTCGAAGCTCTGCGCTCACGCTGATTTCTACCGTTGTGCGCGATCGCGCCTGTGCCCCATGCTGGTTCAGCTCGGGCTCGATGGCTGGGGCACACCATCCAGAGCGACCGAGAGACCTGGCTCCACGACGTCGCAGCAACCCGCCCGTGACCGGGTGTGGGTGCTTCCGCCGGGTTCGATGGAGGAGGTCTACGTGAAGTTCCTGCTGTTCACCCTCGTGACCAGGGTGCCCGATCCGCACACGGGCGTGGTCCCGGCGACCAGGGACCGGTTCCGGGAGGTCGTCGAGCAGGCGCGACTGGCCGAGGAGCTCGGCTACGACGGTTTCGCCGTCGGCGAGCGTCACGAGGATCCGTTCCTCTCGGCCGCTCCCCCGGTGCTGCTGAGCCACCTCGCCGCCGTCACCTCGCGGATCACGCTGTTCACGGCGGTGACCACGCTGAGTCTGCTGGATCCTGTCCGCGCGTTCGAGGACTACTCGACGCTGGACAATCTGGCGGACGGGCGCCTGGAACTGATCATCGGCAAGGGCAACGGCGCCGCGCAGGCCCGGCTCTACCACGTCACCACCGAGGATCAGTGGGATCGCAACCGCGAGGGCTACGAGTTGTTCCGCGCCCTGTGGGACAGCGACGAGGTGACCTGGTCCGGCCGGTTCCGCCCACCACTGACCGCGGCGAAGGCGCTGCCCCGGCCGTGGCAGCCGCGGATCCGGATCTGGCACGGCAGCGCGACCAGTCGCGACTCGGTGGAACTGGCCGCCCGCCACGGTGATCCGCTGTTCTCGGCGAACGTCACCCATCCGATCGAGCCGTACGCCGACCTGGTGGACCACTATCGGGAGCGCTGGACGCACCACGGCCACGACCCGGCCGACGCGCTGGTCGGCGCCGGCACCGCGGGATTCCATGTCGCGGCCACGTCGCAGCGGGCCAGGGCGGTCTACGCCCCGCTGTTCGAGGCACGGCTGGCGCTGGCGCGAAAGCTGGGTCTGCCCGTCGTGTTCGACACCCTCGACGACTTCGTCGCGCGCAGTTCGGCGCTGATCGGCAGCCCGCAGGAGGTGATCGACAAGGTCGGTCGCTATCACGAGCGGTTCGGGCACGAGGTGATCCATCTGTCCGCCGAGCGCGAAGGCCGCGCCGACACCGACTACCTGGGCAGTCTCGAGCTGTTCCAGGCCGAGGTGGCGCCGGAGCTGCGCCGCCGCATTCCCAGCCGTCCCCTGGCCGCAGGCCGCGAATTCTCTGGAGTCACCCCGTGATCGGTCCTCATCATCGTCTCGCCGCCGTCGTCGGCGTGTTCGCCACCGCCGCCACCGTGGTCGCGTGCGGCGGGGAGTCGGCAGGCCCCGGCGGGCAGGCCGGTCCGCCGCGGCCCGGTGGCACGCTGCGCTACGGCCTCTCGCAGGCGCCCTCGTGCTCGGATCCGGCGCAGGCCGGGTCGAATCAGTCGATCTATGTCGCGCGCCAGATCGTCGACTCGCTCACCGATCAGGACCCGAAGACCGGCGCGATCACGCCGTGGCTGGCCGAGAGCTGGGAGATCAGCCCCGACGCCAAGGTCTTCACCTTCCGGCTCGCCGACGGCGTGACCTTCAGCGACGGCTCTCCGCTCACCGCCGACTCGGTGCGCGACACCTTCGACGCGGTCGTCCGGCTCGGCGGCGCGAAGGCGCCGCTCGGGACGAGCTACCTCACGAACTACGTCGGCACCACCGCGGTCGACAAGCTCACCGCCCGTGTCGAATTCAGCCAGCCGAACGCGCAGTTCCTGCAGGCGTCCTCCACCCCGCAGCTCGGCATCCTCGGTCAGACGACCAATGCGAAACCGGCCGAGGCGCGGTGCGCGGGCGACAACGTCGGCAGCGGCCCGTTCACCTATGCCGAGTACAAGCAGGACGTCTCGGTGACGCTGGCCAAGCGCACCGGATACCGCTGGGGCTCGGACGTTTTCGGGCACGAGGGCGAGGCGTACCTGAACCGGATCGAGTTCACCGTCGTCCCCGAGTCCGGGGTGCGCACCGGCAGTCTCGTCTCCGGCCAGCTCGACGCGATCAGCGACGCGCTGCCCCAGGACGCCCCGCAGATCGAGGCGGTCGGTGGCCGGGTGCTCTCCACCGCCAACCCCGGCACGCCGTTCGGCCTGCACACCAATGTGACGCGCGGCCCGCTGCGCGATCCCGCCGTGCGTCAGGCGCTGTTGCCCGCACTCGACCGGCAGCAGCTCGTCGACACCGTGCTCGGCCCGCAGTTCAAGATCGCGACGTCGACGCTGGCCTCGGCGACACCCGCCTACACCGACCTCTCGGCCCGGCTGCCCCACGACCCCGCGAAGGCGAAGTCGATCCTCGACCAGGCGGGCTGGACGCCCGGTCCCGACGGCATCCGCGCGAAGAACGGTGAGCGGCTGAGCTTCTCGGTCACCTTCAGCCAGGTGTTCGCGGGCAACCAGGCGATCCTGGAGCTGGTGCAGCAGCAGCTGCGGCAGGTGGGCGTCGAGCTGAAGCTGGACCTGGTGTCGCTGCCGGAGTGGACCGCCAAGATGAACGCCAAGGACTACGACTCCACCTACGGCAACTCCACCCGCGCCGACGGCGACATCCTGCGCACGTCCTTCGCCGTCACGGGCCGCAATCTCAATGCGCGCGGCCCGATCCCGGCGCTGGACGAGACCCTGGACAAGCAGCTCGCCACCAACGATCCCGACGCGCGGGCGGCGCTGATCAGGACGGCGCAGCAGCAGATCCTCGACAACGGGCTCTACGTCCCGACCATCGAGCTGTCGCAGGCGATCGGCGCGGCGGCGGGCACCCAGGACCTGAAGTTCGAGGCCTCGGCGCGGCTGCAGTTCTTCGACACCTGGCTGAGCGGGCGCTGATCATGGTCCGCTACGTGGGTGCACGCCTGCTGCAGGCGATCTGGGTGGTCTGGGCGGCGTTCACGGTCTCCTTCGTCGTGCTGTACCTACTGCCCGCCGACCCGGTCTCGATGGCCGCCGACGGCGCGGGCCCAGGCACGCCGGTCGACAAGGCGGCCATCGCGGAGCTGCAGGCCCGCTACGGCCTGGACAAGCCGCTGTGGGAGCAGTACCTGAGCGCACTCGGCAACGCGGCGACCGGCGATCTCGGCCGCTCGATCAGCACCGGGCAACCGGTGACCGAGGCGATCGGTGACGCGATCCCCACGACTCTCGGCCTGGCCGGTCTCGCCCTGGTGTTCGCGGTCGCGGGCGGTACGGCGATCGCGTTCGCCGCCACCTACACCTGCCGCGCGTGGCTGCGGAACACCCTCGCCGCGCTGCCGCCACTCGGCGTCTCGGTGCCGACGTTCTGGACGGGTCTGCTGCTGTTGCAGCTGTTCTCGTTCCGGCTGCACTGGTTCCCCGCGTTCGGCGGCACCGGGGTGCGCGGCACACTGCTGCCCGCGCTGACGCTGGCCCTGCCGATCGGCGCGGTCATCGCCCAGGTGCTCGCGGCCGGGTTGGCCCAGACCTGGCGGCAGCCGTTCACCGAGGTGGCGCTGGCCAAGGGCGGCTCGCGGTGGTGGGTGCAGCGCCGCCACGTCGCCCGGCTGGCGAGCGTGCCCGCGTTCACCATCGCCGGGGTGCTGGCCGGAACCATGCTGGCGGGTTCGGTGGTGGTGGAGTCGGTGTTCGCCAGGGCCGGTGTCGGGCGGTTGACCCAGACCGCGGTGCTCAACCAGGACATCCCGGTGGTGCAGGGCGTGGTGCTGCTGTCGGCGCTGATCTTCGTGATCGTGAATCTCGCTGTCGACCTGGTGTATCCGCTGATCGACCCGCGCATCGCCGGGGTGCGTACGGCCGCCGGCAGCGGTGCGGGGTCCTCCGGCGAGTCGGCCACCGATCCGAGCCTGCCGCCCGCCGACCCGGCTGTCCCGGCCACAGCGCTGACGGGCGGCGCTCCCGGCCAGGACGCGACGGTCGACGGGTCGAAGCAGCGCGATTCCGAAGGGGTACACCATGGTTGAGGTAGTCACACACCAGCGAGCCGAGCACCGGGGCTCGTCGGCCGGGCGTCGGCCATCGGCTGCCGCGCCGGACCGGGCGCCCGACACGACCGGCTCCCCCGACGAGACGTCCGCCGCCACGGTGGCGCCCCGGATCGCCGTCGCCACGGCTCCCCTCGCCGGCGCCAGGTGGGCACGCGGGCACCTCGGCTCGGTGGTGTCCGCCCTGATTCTCGCGGTCGCGTTCGGCTGGGCGGTGGCACCGTCGGTGTTCGCTCCCGGCGACCCGCTGACGGGGGTGCCCGCGGAGAAGTTCCAGGGACCGAGTGCGGCGCACTGGTTCGGCACCGACAATCTCGGCCGCGATCTCTACACCCGGATGGTGCACGGCGCCGGCCTGTCCCTGACCGCGACGCTCACGGCGGTCGGGATCGCCCTGGTCGTCGGCACGCTGCTGGGTCTGCTCTCGGGTGCGGCGGGTGGCCTGCTCGACACCGTCATCATGCGGGTGGTCGACGTGCTGCTGTCGATTCCCTCGCTGCTGCTGTCCCTGGCGCTGGTGACCGCGCTCGGCTTCGGCACGCGCAATGTGGCACTCGCCGTGGGGATCGCGCTCATCGCGAACTTCGCGCGGGTGATGCGCTCGGAGGTGCTGCGGGTGCGGCACGCGCCCTATGTGGAAGCGGCGCACGCGTCCGGGGTCCGCTGGTACGCGGTCCTCGCCCGGCACGTGCTGCCCAACTCGTTCCAGCCGGTCCTCGCGCTGGCCGCGGTCGAATTCGGCATGGCGGTGCTGGCGGTGTCCTCGCTCAGCTTCCTCGGCTACGGCACCAAACCGCCCACCCCCGAATGGGGTTCGCTCATCTCCGAGGGCCGTAATTTCCTCGCCTCCGCCTGGTGGCTGACCACGCTGCCCGGTCTGGTGATCGTCGCCGTCGTGCTCGCGGCCCAGCGCCTGGGCCGCTTCGCGGGAAGGACACAGACGCGATGAGTATCGATCAGACTCGCTCGGCGGAACCGACCGCTGGCGGCGTGACCGCGGAACACGCGGCGGGCGATGCCGCGCGGCACGAGGAAAAGGACGGCACTGCACGCGGACCGCTGCTGCGCGTGACCGACCTCCGGATCAGCTACCGGTCGAGCGCCGGACCGGTCGACGCCCTGCGCGGCGCCTCGATCGAGGTGGCGCGGGGTGAAGTGGTGGCGCTGGTCGGTGAGTCGGGGTCGGGGAAGTCGACCCTGGCGCACGCGGTGATCGGGTTGCTCGGTGAATCGGCCCGGATCTCCTCGGGCGGTGTCGAATTCGACGGCGAGCCCGTCGATCCCACCGACGAGAAGGCCGTGCGCCGGTTACGCGGCACGCGGGTGGGGTTCGTGCCGCAGGATCCCGGGCTGTCCCTGAATCCCGTGCAGCGGGTGGGTGATCAGGTGGCCGAGGCGCTGCTGGTGCACAAGCTGGCGGATCGGCGCGGCGCGCGGCTGCGGGCGCTGGATCTGTTGGACGAGGTCGGGCTGGACCGGCCGGAGGTGCGGGCGCGGCAGTATCCGCACGAGCTGTCCGGCGGGCAGCGGCAGCGGGTGCTGATCGCGATCGCGCTCGCCTGCGGGCCGGACCTGATCATCGCCGACGAGCCGACCAGCGCACTCGACGCCACCGTGGCCAGGCAGGTGCTGGACCGGCTGGCCGAGCGGATCGCGGCACGCGGCACGGCGGTCCTGCTGATCACCCACGATCTGGCCGTCGCGGCCGAGCGGGCCGACCGGCTGGTGGTGCTGGCCGACGGCGCGATCGTCGAATCCGGCCCGACCGCCCGGGTCCTGGCCGGGGCCGCGCACCCCTACACCCGCAGGCTGCTCGCCGCCTCGCCCGCGCTCGCGCCCACCGGATTCCGCGCGCCACGCGCTCGCGCCGAGGCGCCGCTGCTGTCGGTACGCGCGCTGCACAAGCGATTCCACGCGGCCGACGTGACCGCCGTCGACGACGTCGAGTTCAGTCTCGACCGCGGCGAGACCCTCGCGCTGGTCGGTGAATCCGGGTCGGGCAAGTCGACCACCGCGCGCATCGCCGTGCGCCTCACCGAACCCGACAGCGGCACGGTGACTTTCGACGGTCACGACCTCACCGCCGCCAGGCGGCGCAGGCTGCGCGAGCTGCGCAGGCGATTCCAGGTGGTGTACCAGAACCCGTACTCGTCGCTGGACCCGCGCTGGGCGGTCGGCGACATCATCGCCGAACCCCTGCACGCCTACGGTGTCGGCCGCCGCGCCGAGCGGACCGAACGGGTCACCGAACTGCTCGACCAGGTCGCCCTGCCGGCCGGCTTCCGCACCCGCAGGCCCGCCGAACTGTCGGGTGGACAGCGCCAGCGGGTGGCGATCGCCCGCGCCCTCGCCCTGCGGCCCGACCTGCTGGTTCTCGACGAGCCGGTCTCCGCGCTCGACGCCTCTGTGCAGGCCCAGATCCTCGACCTGCTGGACCAACTGCAACGCGAACTCGCGCTCGGGTACCTGTTCATCTCCCACGATCTGGCGGTCGTCCGCCAGATCAGCGACCGGGTGGCGGTGGTGGGGCCCCGCCGCCACCTGACGATCAGCGAGGCATCCACGTGAGTGCCGCACCGACAACCACCCCGTCGACCGGAACCGGCGTCTTCGGCAAGACGCGCGCCCGCATCGCCGCGCGCACGCTGCGCACCGACCGCTGGTGGCTACC
>NZ_JARWOJ010000377.1 GCF_029868625.1 Nocardia neocaledoniensis
CCCCCGCCCCCCGCCCCCCCCCCCCCCCCCCCCCCCCCCCCCCCCTCCCCCCCAACACCCCCCCCCCCCCCCCCCGCCCCCCCCCCGGGCGCCCCCCAAAAAAACCCCCCCCCCCCCCAATTTTCGGGCGGGCCCCCCAACTTTCAGGGTGGTCCCAGCTGGTTTCGAACCAGCGACCTTCCGCGTGTGAGGCGGACGCTCTCCCGCTGAGCTATGGGACCGGAAGTGTACCGAGGGACACCGGGAGTGCCTCTCGAACGAGATGGAACATTAGCACGGGGCACCCTGGTGACACCAAATCGCCTTGTGAACGAGGGGTTCCGTGTTCCGAGCCGTTCTTGGGCCACCCGGCAGGGCGGACCCCCTGCCGGGTTACCGCTCACACGAATTGTTCAATGCGCATATCTACGTCAGATCATGGTTCCAACCGAGAGGGCAGGGTGGGTGAAGGCGCGGCGGGACCGTTCACTCGCGCGACACCTTCGGCGCCCAGAACACCGCGAACAACATGCCTGTAATTCACATTTGAGCCGGTCTACCAGGCGATTTGTAGTCTGCGCCGACCGTCGGCTAATGTTTCTCTCGCACCACGGAGAGCAGCGAGGCCGCCGAGCCGAGCTTCTCCCCTAACGTGTGAATGCGGATGTAGCGCAGCTGGTAGCGCATCACCTTGCCAAGGTGAGGGTCGCGGGTTCGAATCCCGTCATCCGCTCGAGAGGTAGGTTAGGCATTATGCCATCCTCCTTTGCGCGGTGGAGTGGCCGAGTGGTGAGGCAACGGCCTGCAAAGCCGTGCACACGGGTTCGATTCCCGTCTCCACCTCGCGCGATTAGCTCAGCGGGAGAGCGCTTCCCTGACACGGAAGAGGTCACTGGTTCAATCCCAGTATCGCGCACCACAAGAAGGCCCCGGTTTCGACCGGGGCCTTCTTGCTGTTCCATGATCGCACACCCGGTGTAACCCAGGTCACTCCTTTCCCGGACGGGGACCGCACTCCCCTAGGATCGGCACTCGGCGTCGCCCGGCCGGTGGTGGCGCGGCGGACGGCGGCAGGAGAGGCGAGCAGTTGAGGCAGATCCTGTTGTCGGCGGGGATCGCCCTGTTCGTCACCATCACGCTCACCCCGGTGCTGATCCGGGTATTCGCCCGGCGCGGGTTCGGCCAGGAGATCCGGATCGACGGACCGGCCAGCCACCAGACCAAACGCGGTACCCCGACGATGGGCGGGCTCGCGATCGGCGCGGGTGTGTGGGCGGGGTTCCTCGGCTCGCATCTGATCGGGCTGCTCTGGGACGCGCCCGGACCCAGCGCCTCCGGCATCCTCGTGCTGCTGCTGGCCTCGGCGCTGGGCATGGTCGGATTCCTCGACGACTCCATCAAGCTGCGCAAACACCGCAATCTCGGGCTGACGGCGGCGGGCAAGTACCTGGGGCAGATCGGTGCGGCCGTCGTCTTCGCGGTGCTGATAGTGCGCTTCCCCGGCGCCACCGGGCTCACCCCGGCGAGCAACAACCTGTCCTATGTCCGTGACATCAACACCATCGCCTTCAGTTCGCTGATCTTCGTCGCGTTCATCTGCCTGCTGGTGGTGGCGTGGTCGAACGCGGTCAACATCACCGATGGCCTCGACGGCCTCGCCGCCGGCTCGATGAGCCTGACCCTCGGCGCGTACGTGGTGATCAGCCTGTGGCAGTTCGAGAACTCGTGCGAACTCGACCCGGGACGCGGGTGCTACAACGTGCGTGACCCGCTGGACCTGGCGGTGGTCAGTGCCGCGGCGGCGGGCGCGTGCATCGGTTTCCTCTGGTGGAACGCGGCGCCGGCCAAGATCTTCATGGGCGACACGGGGTCGCTCGGGCTCGGCGGGCTGGTGGCGGGCCTGTCGATCACCAGCCGCACCGAACTGCTCGCGGTGGTGCTCGGCGCGCTGTTCGTCGCGGAGATCCTGTCGGTGCTGCTGCAGATCGTGGTGTTCCGCACCACCCACACGCGACTGTTCCGGATGGCGCCGTTCCACCATCACTTCGAGCTGAACAACTGGCCGGAGACGGCGGTGATCATCCGGTTCTGGGTGCTCGCCGGCATCGCGTCGGCGATCGGGTTGTGCCTGTTCTACGGCGAATACATCACCGCGATATGAGCGGGCGCTGTCGGTGGGCCCGGCTACGCTGACCCGACACAGCGAGCCGAGCGGGAGGAGGGCCAGTGAGAGCCGGGAGCGGGCGCGACCTCGACCACGACATCGCCGCCGAGGTGTCCTTCGAGCTGGAGGAGCTCGACGAGCTGGTCGCCGAGCTGCTGGTCGAGCACGCCGAACGCGCCGCCAGGGATGCCAGGATCGTGGCCCTGCGGCTGGGCATCGGCGGCCGGCGTCCGGAAACGCTCACCCGCATCGGCGCCCGCTACGACCTGGCCCGCGACCGGGTCCGCCAGCTCTACGCCAAGGCCATCGGTCAGCTCCTGCGCGAAGCCACCCGGTCCGGGCATCGCAGCACGACGGTGTTCGCCCGCCGATACCCCCGCGATCACGGCGACCTGCGCCTGGTCCGGATGTTGCTCGCCGAGACCTACGCCACCGACACCGATCTGGTGGCGATGGAGTGGTCCTATCTCAAGCTGCGCCTGGCCGGGCACGACCAGACCGACGCCAAGCGCGTCGCCGGATACGTGATGCAGCGAATCCTGGGGTGGCAGAAGAAGACCGCCAGCATCCTGGCCAAGCTGCGACCGCTCGACGAGACCGACGACCTCGACGCGCTGTTCGGCGACATCGACTGGGGCGGCGGCACGCCCGCACCGCTGCCGACCGCCTCCGCCCGGGTCGCCGACGGCGACGACGACGGCCGCGGCCGCTTCTATCTCGCCTCCGTCGGCCGCGACGTGGCCTACGACTCCGCGCTCACCGCACGCCTGCTGCGCAGCCTCGACGCCGACCCGAGGGTGACGGCCTTCCAGGAGGAACCGGCCGCGCTCACCTATCGGTTCGGCGAGCAGGACCAAGTGCACTATCCGGCGGTCGCCGCGCAGCTCACCGACGGGCGGATCGCGCTGATCGACGTCGTCCCGCTGGGCCGGATCGCCTTCCACCACACCAGGGTCCAGTGCGACCTCGGCCGCGCGCACGCCCACGCCAACGGCTGGGGCTGGCACGCCTGGACCGGTAGCGCCCTCGACGAGGCCGCGCTGCGCACCCGCCCGATCGACCCCGCCGTCGACGCGCGCCTCACCGCCGACCTGGCGCGCGGCCCGTACGACCGCCGCGCACTCGACGCGGTCCGCGCCGAGACGGGCCTCGAGCTGCTCGACCTGGCCGGGCTGGTGCTGCGGCACGACTGGCGATGGGAGCGAACGCCGATGCGGCTCAGCGCATCACCATCGCGCCCGCCATCAGCGTCACGCACAGCAGCATCGCGCAGCAGGTGAGCCACTGCCACTGGTTGATCGTGCGATCCATCCGCGCGATCGTCGCCCGCAGGCCGGCCGCGATCCGCTGCTGGGCGACCAGCTCGCTGCGCACCCCGGCCAGCGTGATGGCCTCGGCGTCGGCGTTCACGCCCGCCCGATCGATCCGGTGATGCAGGCGGGAGACCAGCTTCTGCTTGTCCCGCACGGTCTGCCGCGACACCGCGAGCTCGACCCGCTGGTCGCGCAACTGCTTACGCTGCTGTTCGATCAGGGCGGCCTGCGCCCCGGTATGCCGTTCCCAGGTGCCCACCTCGGCCCACCCTCCTGTCATCAGATCCACGTGTCCCCAGTGGATCTCACCGTTCACCCAGCCCGCGAGGACATCGCGCAGTTCCCAGCTCGCCCGCGACGCCGTCGCGAACCCCGACTCCCCCGCCGTCAGCATGCCCTGGTCGATGCGGTAGTCGGCGGACGCCGGCGCGAAGTCGGCGATACCGACCGCGGGCACCAGCGGCACCCAGTAGCCGCGCGGGCAGACCCACAGCACGTCGTCGATACCGGCGGCACGCAGCCGCTCCCGGTGGGCGCGGGCGGCGGTGATGTCGAGCGGGCCGGTGCGCACCTCCACCACACAGCGGCGATCGCCGCGACGCCAGTAGACATCGACGGGGATGTCGTCGATCCGGGCGTCCACCTGCGCCTCGTCGGCGCCCGCCGCCGTGAGACGGCCACAGATCCAGTGCTCGAGGCGCTGCGTGTTCCACTGTCTGGCCACACATTCGGGACACCCGCAGCCGTATCCGGTCCGCTCCGGGGCCGCGCGGCGGGTGCCCTCGGAGATGCCGAGTTCGTCCAGCAGCGCCCGTCGTCCACACGCGACCTTGGTCTCGCTCCGCCGCTTCGTCCTCACACCATCACTCCCTCACCCGGGACCCCGACGTGGGCCAGCACCCATGTCGTGTGTCCAGGTTCCCGCAGCAGCCGACAGGCCGCCAGCCCCCTTGACCCGCGCTCGGGTGCGTCACCGATCGGTGATCGAGATCACACACGCGACTCCGCTTGTATATCAAGCCATTTCATTGTGCCAACGTCGCAGAACGACGCCGAGATCTTGATCATTTCGATACACATACCCGGCCTGTTGCTGGTCCTTTTCGTCCGGATTACGAATCGGTTCGGCGCGTCGCCGAAACCGTCCGGCGGCCATCGCGCCCGGACGGAGCGGGCCGACGGTGGATATGATCGCTGCGGCCGGGGCGGGCACGCTCGCCGAGCACGGGAAGTAGGGTGTGCATGAACCACGCTGAGCACGACGAGTCCATCGGGTCGATGCTGGCGAGTATCGCCGCGGCACTGCGTGAGGTCAGTGACAAACTCGATATCGTCGCCGCCCGGGTGCAGCACGAGGTGCCGACCTTTCCCGCCGACGACGATCTTCCCGAGAAGACCAGGATCCACCGGCTCGAATCCTGGGCATTCCATGCGTCACAGGACATTTCGCGGTTGAGCTCCCGGCTCGACGCCCTCGACGGCGGTGACACGCCGCCCCGCACGGGGCGCAGCACCCCGAGCCGCCGCGAGGTCAGGGAGGCCGCCGAACGCGCGGCCGCCGAGGCGGAGAACACCGACGAGGGTGTGCGGCCACCGCTGGAACGGCGCCTCTCGCGCACCGACCACCTCGGTGACCCGACCTGGCCGCTCACCGTCGCCCCGATTCCGCGGGCCACCGGGGAGTCCTCGGGCGCGGAAGCTGGTTCCTGGTCGCCGTTCTCGGCGCCCGACAGCGAATCGCGCGCCGATCACAGCGGGGTGTCGACGACCCTCGCCCATGACATGGGCGCGGCCCGCGATGCCGCCTCCGCCGAGCGACGCAACGGCGCCGCGCGGCGCAACGGCGCCGGAGCGCACGGCGCGCCGCAAGAACGCCGGAACGGTGCCTTCCCGGGGGGAAGCGTGGCGATCGACTCCACCCGGGCGCTGAACGGCGCGAGAGCGAACGGCGCCGTGGTCGAGAGCGGGATTCCCGGGGACTCCGTCCTCGCGCCCGACGTCGCGGAACCGCGCGACACCGCGGCCACCCACGGCACTCGCGGCGTTGGCGACGGACAGGTGAGCGCCGGTCGCCGTCAGGAAAGCCGTGCCGCCGAGCGGGAGGCCGCCGAGGCGACGGTGCCGGAGTTGTCGTCCGACGGCGGGGCCGGTCGCGGGATCGCGGGCGGGACTGCACTCGGGACACCCGGTGTAGCGGAGTCCTCGTCGAACGGCCGCGCCGGTGGCCATCGGTCGGAGGAGGTCGCGGTCGAGCGTGCTCGGCCGGTGGGCAGGGTGGATACGGACGCCCCGCGCGAGGTCGGCGGGATCGGCACGGACGCCGCGGCCGAGGTGGGCTCGACCGGATCGGTGCGGGTCGGTGACGGGCCGGGTGACGCCGACCGCCGGTCGATCGATCCCAGGGCTGACGGGCTCACTGCGGGAACCTCCGCCCAGCAGACGAGCGCGTCCGCGCAGGCGGCCGGTACATCGCCGCGGGCGACGCTGTCGGCGGCGGCCCCGGCGCAGGAAGTCGGCGATGCCACACCGGTCGCGACGGGGGGAACGAATGGGTATGCCCACGGATCCGATCCGCGGACGACAGAGCTCGGGTCGGGCGGCACCGCCAATGGCATCCACTGGACCTTCGCCGACGACGACACCCTGACCTCCACACCCTCGGTCCGAAACGGCCACGACCGCAACGGTTTCACCGGCGGTGACCCACGCGACCAGCTACCCCAGGCCTCCTCCCCCGGCACACCCGCGGCACCACCTGCGCGACTCTCCGCTCCGAAGACCCGCCCCGCTCCCGCCGCCGAGACCACAGCTCCTGCCGCGCACACGTCCTCCGCCGCGCACTCGGCCGCCGCCCCACAGTCGACCACCGCCCCACACTCGACCACCGCCACGCACTCCGCCACCGCCCCACACTCGGCCACCGCCACGCACTCCGCTACCGCCCCACACTCGGCCACCGCCCCACAGTCGGCCACCACCACGCACTCGACCTCCGCCCCACAGTCGACCACCGCCACGCACTCAGCCACCGCTCCCACGAAAATCACGATTCCGGTCGGCGGTTCGCCGGAGCGAGTGCCGGGGTTCCCTGACCTCGCGAACCCCGACGCGCAGTCCTACACCCGTGCCGCGGACCGTCACCCTGCGGCGGATGCGTTCGTCAACGGCCAGAACAGCACCACGAACACCGCGCTGTCCGGCTTCTCGGCCACCGTGGAGCTGACGCCGTCCACGACCGGTTCCCCCGCGGCGGAGACCGATCGCACCGCGAACCCCGGACCGGCCTCGCACGCACCCGAGCCGGTTCCCGCCACCAGCGCGACCCCCGTGAGCACGTCGACCTCCGGGACAGCCCGCTCCACTGAGTTGACGACCCCCTCCTCGGTCGATCGCGGCCACGACGCCGCGCCGGGCACCGGAGGTACCGGACAGGTCGGTACCGGGCACACGGCGATGACAGCGAGTTCCGATGCCGCCGGGCACACCGGCGGCATGCCCGCGCAGCGCGGGTCGGTCGGCGAGATGTCGCCGACGGGTATCCCGCTCTCGGCCGACCACACGACGCCGGACCGGATCCCTTCGGGCGAAGTGGCGGTGGACCAGCCCACTGGCTCCGCCGACGTGGGACGGGCGTCGGGTGGGCTCACCACCGCGGCGGGCAGCGCCGCGCGGTCGGTCACCCCGGAATACCCCGCATCGACCGAGACGCGATCCGCGTACCCCGCCGCGGCGGACGAATACACCGGGTACACGCCGTCGGGCAACGGCCGCGGGCCCGCTGACATGTTCACGAACGACCCGGGTTCGGCGGCTCGGCCTGGACCCGCCGACTTCGGAGCGCCGATCCCGAGTGGTGGCGCCGCGCAGACGAGCCCGTTCGATCGCGTCCCGGCCGACCCGGCACCGCCGACGGCGACCGACGCGGCGGGAATCACGGTGACCGGGACGTACCGGGCCTTCGATATCGAGAAGGCGCACGTCGACAAGTTGCAGGCGATGCTCGACGAGTTGAAGCGCTCAGCGGGGCTGCCGCCGGGGCGGCGCGACGTCTTCGGTCCACCGACCACGGAACCCGGCTGACCGGACGGGCACGCGGGGGATCCGAGGTATGGATGGCGGTTGCCGGTCCGTCGTCGACACGCAGCGCCACCGGCGCACTGGACCCGGCAACCGCCCGCCCGCCGGTCGGGAGGCCGGACATCCCGTCCCCGGTGGCAGTCTGTGATTGGATCCACGGCGAACATACCCGCGTGTTCCCGTTCCAAACGGGTCCCCGACCGCCGAAGGAGACCATGAACGCGATCGCCGAGCAGCTCGCCGAGCTGGCCGAACGCCACGATCTGACGGTGGCCGTCGCCGAATCGCTGACAGCGGGCAACGTGGCCGCGGCCCTGGGCGCCGCACCCGATTCCGCCGTGTGGTTCCGCGGCGCCGTCATCGCCTACTCCACCGAGGTCAAGCGACGCGTCCTCGACGTCCCCGATGTTCCGGTGGTCTCGGAGGTCGCGGCGAAGGCCATGGCCGAGGGCGTGCGAACCCTGCTGGACGCCGACCTCGCCGTGGCCACCACCGGCGTCGGCGGCCCGGGCCCACAGGACGGTGAACCCGAGGGCTCGGTGTGGTTCTGTGTGTGTTCACGGGCGGGCATGCGAACGAGCCACCGGCAGTTCGACGGCGACCCGGCCGAAGTCCTCGAGCAATCCGTGCGGTACGCGCTGGAACTACTCCTGTCGACGGCGACCACGATCACGAGCACGAGCAAGGGATGAACAGCGCTGCGCCGCCGTCCCGTCGGGCACCGCGCGCGTCACCGCGGTCCGCATGGGTGGCCTACGTCGCGTTCGGGCTCGCGGCTGTCGCTGTGACGACGGCTTTTGTCACCGGCCGGGTCCCCTGCCCGTGGGATCCGCTCGAAACCACCCTCACCGGGCCGCTGATCTATACCCTCCTGCCCGCGATTCCGGGCGGGACCGCGCTGCTGCTCGGCACCGTGGCAACGACTCGCCTCGACGCCACGCGAGGCCGTCGGTGGGCGTACGCCGCGCAGTTCGTCGCGGGCGCCGCGCTGGTGACGACACTCCTCCTCGTGGCCCGCATCGTGCTGTTCGTTCTGACATGGTGAAGCTCGTCGTTCAACTGACCGGCGGCTCACACCGCCTCCACCGCGACCAACTCCGGCGCCGTCGACTCGCGCAGGACGGCACCGATGAGGTCGCGCAGCGCGCGATGGCCCGCGTCGGCGGTGTTGCGCGGGTGCCAGGCCATGGCGATCACCGGGGCGGGGAGCGGGAGGGGGATCTCGAACATGGACAGGCCCAGGCTCGCGCGGGCGGGACGGGAGAGCAGTTCCGGTGCGGGACAGACGAGTTCGGTCGCGCCGACCGTGAGGAGCGCGGTGGACAGATCCGGGACGGTGGCGACCACGCGGCGGGTGCGGCCGTGCAGGGCCAGCCGGTCGTCGATGGGGCTGTGCGTGCGGCCGGTGGGTGACACTTCGAGGTGCGGCGCCGAGGCGTAGGCGGCGACCGTGGGGCGCTCGGCGCCGAACGGATGGCCGGCGGCGGCGATGCCCACCCAGCGGTCCGCGAACAGGCGTTTGACGACGGTCTCGGGATCGGTCCGGCCGATCATGCCGACCTCGACGTCGACCCGCCCGTCCCGTAGGGCGACGGCGGCGTCGGCGGGATCGGCGGCGAGCAGGCGCACCGTCACCCCCGGCAGTTCGGCGCGGACCGCCGCCAGCAGCGGACCGGCCAGCCGCACGGCCACCGGATCGGCGACGCGGACCACGAAATCCCTGGTGCGGCCGGGCTCCTCGCCGTCGCGGGCGGTCAACAGCAACCGCGCCCGCTCGACCAGGCCCGCCACATCCTGGCGCAGCTCCAGCGCCCGCGGTGTCGGCACCAGCTGACGCCCCGACCGCACCAGCAGCGGATCGCCGAGGACCGCGCGCAACCGGGTGAGGGTGCGGCTCATCGCCGAGGTCGAGGTGTGCAGACGCCGGGCCGCCTCGGTCACGCTGTTGGTGTCGAGCAGTGCGTCGAGAGCGAGCAGCAGGTTCAGATCCAGCGCGTCCACGCGAGGATTATCACCAACACGGCGATCGCCACCAAGTGTCGCGGCGGCGGCGATCCGGCGTGTCGGCTACCGCTCGGCTATCGGCGCCGGTGCGGGGGCCGCGGGCACCGCGACCGGGCGCTCGCGCAGGACCCGGCGATAGGTCGCGGGCCGGACCGGGCGCACCCACTGCGCCAGCCGACTGCTCAGCGGCAGCGGAGTGCGCAGATCGTCGAGCATCTCGTCGATATTGGCCAGCGAGAACGGGCTCACCGAGGCGCCCTGGGCGTGCCTGCCCTCGGTGCGCTCGTGCGACCAGGCCAGCCGCTCGTCGATCTCGGAGTTCATCTGTTCGGCCATGGGCGGCACGAACTTCCCGGTGAGCAGCCCGGCGATCCAGTGCGCCCCGACCTCGGCGCCCAGGGCGCTCACCTGCGAGCTGTTGTAGCCCGCGAAGGTCAGGTTCGGGACGTCGACGGGCAGGATGTTGCGGTAGAGCCGGAAGGCGCCCACGTCGTCGGTGAGCGCGCGCCGCACGTACGGGGTGAGGAACGGCACCTCCTGCCGGTATCCGGTGGCGCAGATGACGATCTCGGCCAGTTTCAGGGTGCCGTCGGACAGGCGCACCGCGGGACCGTGCTGACCGCCGATGAGATCGGTGACCTCGGCGTCGCGATGCACCGCGATCCGGCCCGCTTCGACCTGCTCGGCGAAACCCTCGGTCGCCAGCGCGGCACTGCTGGTGGCGATCTGCTCGAACCGGCCCTCGGGCAGCAGTCCGAGTTCGCGCAGCTTCAGTCTGCGAGTCACCCGCTCCTGCAGCAGGTCCATGTTCGCCTCGCGCAGGCTCAGGGAGTCGAGCAGGCGTTCGGCGCGACGGGGTTCCCTGGAGGCGAAGTGCGCCTCGCCGAAACGGGTGAGCAGCAGCCGTTCGTAGTCGAGGCCGCCGCCCAGCTTGCGCGGCATCTTCCAGGTGAGCCTGCGGGCGATGACGCTGGTCTCGTCGGCGAGGTGGCTGACGGCCTCGGCCACATCGGTGGCCGACTTGCCGTAGCCGATGACGACCACCGACCGATCCCGCGCCCATTCGGCGTCGTGGAAATCCGAGACGTGGCAAATGCGCCCGCCCGCGGCCCGGAACGCGTCGGCGCCGGGCAGGTCGGGCAGCACCGGATCGCTGAAGACGCCGTTGGCCACGATCAGGTGATCGCAGGAGGCCCGGTGCACGCCGTCGGCGTCGCGGACCTCGAGCAGCCAGCCGCTGTCGACCGGATCGGCCGCGACCACCTCCGTGCCGAGACGCAGCTGCCCGGCGAGGCCGAAGTGCTGGACGTAGCCGGCGAGGTAGGCCTGCATCTGCTGGCCGTCGGGCCACCGCGGATAGTCCTCCGGCATGGGGTGATCGCTGAAGTGGTACGTGAACTTGCTGTTCTGCGCGCGCAGGCCGGGATACCGACGGGTGGCGCTCCACACACCCCCGACGTCAGGGGCACGGTCGAACACCTCGACCGGGAACCCCGCCCGACTCAACACTTTCGCGCAGGCCAAACCCGCAACTCCCGCACCGACGATCCCGATGCGGCTACCGCTCGTCATGGCGAGGAGAGTACTCGGGACGGCGGTCACGGTGCCACCGCCGCGGGCGCGACCCGTGCTGTACTGGAACTATGACCAACAGTTCCGTCGTCGTCGATCGGGCCGGGCTCTGGGATGCCGAGGAGCTCAGCGATGTCGCCGCCGCGACCTTCCCGCTGGCCTGCCCGCCCGAGGCCACCCAGGGCGACATCGAGATCTTCCTCGAGCAGATGCTGTCCGGGGAACGCTTCGGCGAGTACCTGTCCGATCCGCGACGCACCGTGCTCAAGGCTGTCGAGGGCGACGAGATCGTCGGCTACGCCATGCTCATCGCGGGCAGGCCCGAGGACCCCGAGGTCGCGGCGCAGGTGCGCCCGGGCGCGGTGGTGGAGCTGAGCAAGATGTACGTGCTGCCCGGCCATCACGGCAGCGGTGTGGCCGCCGCGCTGATGGAGGCCGCGGTCGCCACCGCGCGGGAGGCGGGCGCGGTGGCGGTCTGGCTCGGGGTGAACCAGAGCAACGAGCGCGCCCAGAAGTTCTACGGCAAGCACGGTTTCGCGCGGGTGGGCACCAAGACGTTCACCGTCGGCAACCAGGTGCACAGCGACTTCGTATTCGAGCGCGCGCTCAGCTGAGCAGTGCCGAGCGCAGCGCGGCGACCTCGTCGTCGGTCAGGCCGAGGCCGTCGCGCACGTAATCGTCGAAGCTGCCGTAGGACTGGTTCACCTGGTCGAAGGCGCCGTCGAGCCAGCTCTGCTGCACGCCGTTGAGCGGATCGTCGGGCGCGGCGTTTCGGTAGGTGTTGGACGCCAGGTAGTCGGCGGTGACCGTGGCCCGGTCGACGCCGAGCAGGGTGAGCAGCACCGCCGAGGCCCAGCCGGTGCGGTCCTTGCCCGCGCTGCAGTGGAACAGCACACCGGCGCCGTCGGCGGCGATGATGTCGCGCAGCACCGCGGCGAAGGCCTCGTTCGCGCCGGGCGCGGTGATGAAGGCGCGGTACATGCCCTCCCCGCCGACCAGGGCGCCGGCCAGGATCAGCGGCGGCGCCTGGCCGATCACGTCGTAGGAGTGGCCGACCGCGCCCGCGGGCAGCTTGTCGGCGGCGAGGGCGCGTTCGTACCCGGTGCGCAGATCGTCGACGACGCGCACGCCGAGCGCGCTGAGGCGGGCCAGGTCCTCGGGGGTGGCCTTGTCGAGCGCGCCGGTGCGGAACACCAGACCGGTGCGGACCCGGTGGCCGTCGGTGGTGGGGTAGCCGCCCGCGTCGCGAGCGTTCTGCACACCCGACAGGCCGAGCAGCCGGTCGGCGGTCGCTGTCTCGGTGCTCGACGGCGCGGCGACGGCCTGACCGACGACCGGACCGAGCAATACCGACACTGCGGTCGCGGCGGCCAGGCCCGCCCGCGCGGTACGACGGCTGCGGGTCACGGGGAACTCCTTCGACGGCACCGGAACACGGTCAGCTCAGAAAGTACCCCGTACGCACCGCTCAGGCGGCGGCGGCCTCGAACCGCGACAGCGCCAGCAGACGCGAGATGGCGCGCAGGTACTTCTTGCGGTAGCCGCCGTCGAGCATCTCCTGGGAGAAGATCTCGTCGAGCTTGGCGCCGGAGACCGTCACCGGGATGCTGGCGTCGTAGAGCCGGTCGGCCAGCACCACGATGCGCAGCGCGACAGCCTGATCGGTCACCGGATGCACACCGGAGATGAACACCGAGCTCACCCCGTGGATGAGCGCGCCGTACTTCGACGGATGCAGCGTGCTCAGGTGCTTCAGCAACGCGTCGTAGTCGTCGAGGGTGGAACCCGGTGTGGCGGCGGCTCGTTCGGCCAGCACCTCGGGCGAGGTCGGCTCCGGGGCGGGCGGCAGGTCGCGGTGGCGGTAGTCGGGACCGTCGACGCGCACCGGCTCGAAGATCGAGCCCAGCTTCTTGATCTCGCGCAGGAAGTCCTGGGCGGCGAAGCGGCCCTCGCCGAGCTGGCTGGGCAGGGTGTTCGAGGTGGCGGCGATGGAGACGCCCGCGGCGGAGAGCTCGGTGAGCAGCCGCGAGACCATCGTGGTGTCGCCCGGATCGTCGAGCTCGAACTCGTCGATGCACAGCAGGCTGTTGTCGGAGAGACGCTCCACGGCGTTGACGAAGCCCAGCGCGCCGACCAGGTTGGTCAGCTCGCCGAAGGTGCCGAACGACTTGGGCGCGGGCGCGCTGTGGAAGATCGAGGCCAGCAGATGGGTCTTGCCCACACCGAAGCCGCCGTCGAGGTAGAGCCCGGCGCCGGTGACGGCCTTCTTCTTGCCGAACAGGCTCTTCTTCGATCCGGCCTTGTGGATCTTGGCGACCTGACCGGCGAATTCCTCGGCCTTGCGGACCGCCGCCGCCTGACTCGGTTCCTTCGGGTCGGGAATGTAGGAGGCGAAGCTGACCTCGTCGAACATGGGCGGTGGCACCATCTGCGCGACGAGCTGGTCGGCCGGGACCTCCGGATGGCGATCGACGAGGCGTTCTTGCATGAACGAATCGTACGGACGTGGTTGCATCAGTCCCTATGCAGCGTATCCACAATGTGACCCAGCTCGCAGACCTCGACGACGACGCACTGGCCAGGTGCTACGCCTATCCGCGGCAGCTGGATCGGCCCTGGGTGCGGGCCAACTTCGTGAACAGTGTCGACGGGGCGTTCACGGTGGACGGGGTGTCGGCCGGGCTCGGCACCGACGCCGATCACCGGGTGTTCACGCTGCTGCGCGAGCTGGCGGAGGTCATCGTCGTCGGCGCGGGCACGGTGCGCGCGGAGAACTACGGTGGCGCGCACCCTGATCCGGCGCGGCGCCGCGCGCACTTCCAGCACGGCATCGGCGGCTCGGCCGAGGGCACGCCGCCGCCGATCGCGGTGGTCACCGCCTCGGCCCGGCTCGATCCGGCGGCGAAGCTGTTCACCGATGCCGAGGTGGCGCCGCTGATCATCACCACCGCCCACGCCGACGCCGAGTCGGTCGCCGCGCTGGCGCGGGCCGGGGCCGAGGTGGTGGTCGCCGGGGAGGCCGCGATCATGCCGGCCGCGATCCCGCGCGTGCTCGCCGAGCGTGGCCTGCAGCGGGTGCTGTGCGAGGGCGGCCCGCATCTGTTCGGGCAGCTGGCCGAGGCGGACCTGGTCGACGAGTTGTGCCTGACAACCTCCCCCCGGCTGGTCGGCGGCGCGGGTGGGCGAATCTCACTGTCGGCGAGCGGTTTCGACACCCCGATGAGCCGCAAGCAGCTGGTGCTGGCCGAGGACGGGACGGTCCTGGCCCGATGGGCCCGTCGATGAAACCTGGCGCCGAACCTGGCAGTGTGTAACCCATGCGCTGGACTCGGGCCGCGGTGACGGCCGCGACACTGTCGATCATGCTCGCGGGTTGTGGGGCGGGACCGTCGGATCGGCCCGTCGTCGCCGTCGAGCGTCCCGGCGCCGGTGGCGCGCAGACCGAGGCGCCCGCGGCACCCGAACTCGCCAAGGCCGAGGTGCCGAAGACCGAGCTGGCCTGGAAGGACTGCACCGCGTCCACCCTGGGTTCGCTGGACCTGGGCCCCGGCCCGGCGGGCCTGGTGCTCGAATGCGCCGACTTCGCGACTCCGATCGACACGGCGGGCACCGTCCTCGGCACCTTCCGGGCCGGCGCGCTGCGTGCTCGCCTGCCGCAGACCCCCGCCGACGCCGCGCCGCTGGTGCTCACCTCCGGTGCCGACCGGTCCTCGACCGCCACCCTGGCCGGGCTCGCCGTCGGTCCCAACACCGCGCTGCTGGCGGCGCAGCCGATCGTGGCCGTCGACCGGCGCGGGATCGGCGCCTCCCAGCCGATCGACTGCATTCCCGCCCAGCTGCGGGCCGTGATGACCGATCTCGGCCAGTTCGGCGTCGGCAGCAAGGACCAGGTCGGCGCGGTCGCCGGCTACAGCCAGGACGCCACCATCGCCTGCCGCGACTTCCTGCAGCCCTACGAGGGCACCTTCGACGCACCCCACGCCGCCGACGACATCGAGCAGCTGCGCAAGCAGTGGCAGGTCGACAAGATCAACCTGGTCGGCACCGGCAACGGCGGCAAGGTGGCGCTGAGCTACGCCCGCCGCTACGGCGACCACGTCGCCCGGCTGGTGCTCGACTCCCCCGAACCGGTCGGCGCGGACGCGACGACGATGGCCGAGGCCGCCGTCACCGGCGCCGAGGCCGCCCTGACCGCCTTCGCGCAGCGCTGCCGGGCCGCCAACTGCGCGCTCGGCACGGATCCGCGCGCGACGGTGACCGGCCTGATGACCAAGGCGGGCGCGGGCGAGCTGGGCGACATCTCCGCCGCCGACCTCTCGACGGCCCTCACCGGCTTCCTGTCCAGCCCGCGCGGCGACCAGGCCACCCGGGTGACCGCGCTGGCCGACGTCCTCGCCGCCGCCGACCGCGGCGACCGCGCGCCGCTGGCCGCGCTGGTCGCCCGCGAATCCGCGGCGATCGCCTCCGACGGCGAGTTCGTGAACCGGTGCACCGACAGCCAGCAGCCGCCCACCCCGGACAAGGCTCGCGAGCTCGCCGAGACGTGGGCCGGCAAATATCCGGTTTTCGGCCGGACCGCCGCCATCGACCTGATGGTCTGCTCGGCCTGGCCGGTGTCGACCGCGCCGCCGCTGCCGTCCGAACTCGACCTGCCGGTCCTGGTGTTCGCCGGCGCGGCCGATCCGGTCGTCGGCAGTGCCGCCGGGTCGGTGACCGGCGCGCTCGGCTCGGCGGGAGCCCGGCACGCCACGATGACCTGGCAGGGCTGGGGCCATCCGGTGATCGCGCACTCCGGGTGCGCGCAGAAGGCCGTCACCGACTACCTGGCCGAGGCGAAATTGCCCGCCGACGGCGGCGCCTGCCCGGCCTGATCGGGCGCGCGGGGAGCCCGCGTTCCGGCGCGTCGGACGGGTCCGGCGACACCATCGCTACCCGATCCGGTGTACCGTGCCCCAGTGTTGTTCCGACAGCTCGAGCCCCGTACCGCTCGCACCTCCGCCGAGGTGATCAAGTTCGCGCTCTGGCCGTTCGCGGTCATGACGGTGCTGAACCGCGTGTTCATCAAGGCGATCAACGGCTTCGTCACCGACGACTACCGACCGGTCTACAACGCCTCGTTCGAGTTCCTGAACGGCAGGCCGCTGTACACGGCCGATTTCTCGTCGGTCGACCCGCACTACCTCTACTACCCGAGCGGAACGCTGCTGATCGCGCCGGTCGCGGTCATCGAGTACGAACTGTCGCGCTGGCTGTTCATCGGCCTCAACGCCGTCGCGATCCTCATCGCCTGGTACCTGCTGCTTCGCCTGTTCAAATTCGGGCTCGGGTCGATCGCCGCGCCCGCCCTGCTGCTGGCGATGTTCGCCTCCGAGACGGTGACCAACACGCTGGTGTTCACCAATGTCAACGGTTGCCTGCTGCTGGCGGAGATGGCGTTCATCCACCTGCTGCTGCGGCGGCGGGATCTGTGGGCCGGTGTCGCCCTCGGGCTGAGCATCGCGGTGAAACCGACGCTGGCGCCGCTGCTGCTCGTGGCCGCGGCGCGCGGCCAGTGGAAGGTCTTCATCACCGCGTTCGGTGTGCCGCTGACGCTCACCGCGATCGCCTGGCCGCTGTCGGCGGATCCGGAGAAGTTCTTCACCCGGGTCGTGCCCTACCTGGCCGAGACGCGCGACTACTTCAACAGCTCCATCGGCGGCAACGGCGCCTACTACGGCCTGCCGCACTGGCTGATCCTGGTGGTCCAGGCCGTGATGGCCGTGCTCGTGCTGGTGACGCTGTGGCTGCTGTGGCGCTACTACCGCGACGACGAGCTGTTTTTCGTCACCACGTCCTCCGGTGTGCTGCTCACGGCGTCGTTCCTGCTGCTCTCGCTGGGGCAGATGTACTACTCGATGATGCTGTTCCCGTTCCTGATGTCGGTGGTGCTGCGCAATTCGGTGCTGCGCAACTGGCCCGCCTGGCTGGCGATCTTCGGGTTCATGACCTACGACAAGTGGCTCTCGGATCGCTGGCAGAGCATCGGCCGTTCACTCGAGTACCTGCGGGTGACCTTCGGCTGGGGCCTGCTGCTGGTCGTCGTGTTCTGCGTGCTGGGTGACCGATACCTGGCCGCGCGCCGCGAGGGCAGGCTGCGGTTCGGGATCGACCCGGCGTGGATGGCCTCCGCGCCCGACTCCCGCGACGGCGCCGACGAGCCGAAGCCGGTCGCCGGGACCGCGCCCGCGCCGGACTCCGACGAGGACCCGGTGACGCCGGAGGAGCCCGCCGGCGACCGCGAACCCGCGCTGAAATAGGCGACGGCCGGTGCCGTGACGCGACGCTCGCGGCGCGCACCGGCCGAAACCATTAGCGTGGAGTGATGAGTTCCGATACTTCGTTGCCCACGCCGCGCATCCAGCTGACGCCGCAGCAGTGGCGGGCGAAACTGGATCCGCAGGAATACGCCGTACTCCGCGAGGCCGCCACCGAGCGGCCGTTCGTCGGCGAGTACACCGACACCAAGACCGAAGGCGTGTACACCTGCCGCGCCTGCGACGCCGAATTGTTCCGCAGCACCGAGAAATTCGACTCGCACTGCGGGTGGCCGTCGTTCTTCGACCCCGCCGATTCCGACGCGGTGATCCTGCGCGCCGACGACTCCCTCGGCATGCGCCGGGTGGAGGTGCTCTGCGCCAACTGCCACAGCCACCTCGGCCACGTCTTCGAGGGCGAGGGCTACCCCACCCCCACCGACCAGCGGTACTGCATCAACTCGATCGCGCTGCGCCTGCAACCGACCGCGGAATGAGCGAAGGGCCCGGTCGGTGACCGGGCCTTCGTGTTCTCACGGCAGTGCGGTGATCAGTTTCTCGATCTCCACCCGCGGGCCGGTGAAGAACGGGATCTCCTCGCGCACGTGCAGCCGGGCCTCGGTGGCGCGCAGGTCACGCATGAGGTCGACGATGCGGTGCAGTTCGGGCGCCTCGAAGGCGAGGATCCACTCGTAGTCGCCCAGCGCCATCGAGCTGACGGTGTTGGCGCGCACGTCCGGGTAGCCGCGCGCGGCCTTGCCGTGGTCGGCCAGCATCTTGCGACGCTCCTCGTCGGGCAGCAGGTACCACTCGTAGGAGCGCACGAACGGGTACACGCAGATGTAGTCGCCCGGGTCCTCCCCGGCGAGGAACGCCGGGATGTGGCTCTTGTTGAACTCGGCGGGGCGGTGCACCGCGACATTGCTCCACACCGGCGCGCTGGCCCGGCCGAGCTCGGTGGTGCGGCGGAAGTCGGCGTAGGCGGCCTGCAGGTCCTCGACGCGCTCGGCGTGGGTCCACAGCATGAAGTCGGCGTCGGCGCGCAGCCCGGCCACGTCGTAGATGCCGCGCAGCACGATGCCCTTGTCGGCGAGACCGTCGAAGAAGGCCTGCGCCTCCTTGATCGCCGCTGCCCGGTCGTCGCCGAGCACGCCCGGCTGCACCTGGAACACCGAGAACATCAGGTAGCGGATGGTGGAGTTGAGGGCCTGATAGTCGAGTCGCGCCATGGTTCCTATCGTGCCACTGTCGTGCCGGTCAGCTCGTGGTGGGCCGGTCCGTGCGCCACGGCCGGTGTTCGTCGGTGCCGAAGATCGAGACGACAGCGCTGACCCGATCGGCATGGAATTCGACCGGACCGAGGTCGGGGTCGAGGTAGAGGATGCGGTCCGAGGGCGCGTCGGCGGAGGTCACAGCGAGCGATCATGCCCGATCGCTATCACCACGACCTCCGGACACGCCGGGCTCACACCGGGCAGCTCAGTGCCTGCCAGTCGGTGGGCGTGAACTGTTCGAGGTGAATACGTCGCGCCGGGATACCCACGGCGGTCAGCTGGGCACGCACAGCGTCGAGGAAACCCGTTGCGCCGCAGAGATAGAACTCGGCGCCGGGCGCGAGCGTGACCTGGGTCGGATCCAGCCGACCCAGGTGCGCGCCCGGCGTGGGTTCGGCGTACCAGAGGTCGAGGCTCGCGGCGCCCAGCCGGCCGATCAGTGCCCGCGTGCGCTCACGCAGCGGATGTGTGCGCGGCGCCTGATCGGCGTGCAGGACCTGTACCGGGCGGTCCGGATTCCGGGCCGCGAGATGTTCCAGGACGCCGACCATCGGGGTGCTGCCGATGCCCGCCGAGATGAGCACGAGCGGGGTGGCGGCGTCGGTGTCGACGGTGAGATCGCCGAAGGGCAGGGTGATCTCGAGGTCGTCGCCGGCGTGGACGGTGTCGTGCAGGTGGTTGGACACCTCACCGGCCGGGCAGCCCGCCGCGGGCCGCACGCGCTTGACGGCGAATTCGAGCACTCCCCCGCCCGGCGCGTTGACGAGGCTGTACTGCCGCAGCTGGCGTGCGCCGTCGGGCAGCCGTACACCGACCGAGATGTATTGCCCCGGCAGGAAATCCGGCAGCGCAGCGTCCCCGTCCGGCGCGGCGACCGTGAAGACGGCCGTGCCCGCGGCATCGTCGGCGCGCTCGGTCACGGTGACCCGCCGGAAGACGTCGCCGGGTTCGACGCCCGCGCCGACGTAGAGCTGTTTCTCCAGGTCGATGAGCGCGTCGGCCATCATCCAGTACACCGTGTCCCAGGCCGCGGCGACCGGCGCGGTGACCACGTCGGCGCCGAGCACCGCCACGATCGCGGCGAACAGGTTGTCGTGCACCACCTGGTACTGGTCGGGGGTGATGCCGAGGGAGGCGTGCTTGTGGCCGATGCGCGCCAGCAGCTCGGTGGGATGTGGCAGCGCCGGGTCGACCAGGTAGCCGGCGAAGGTGGCGATCGACGCCGCGAGCGCGCGCTGCTGGCTCCCCTGGGCCTGGTTGCCGCGGTTGAACAGGTCACGGCGCAGCGCCGGGTGGTTGTCGAAGAGCGTCGCGTAGAACGTGCTGGTGATCCGGTCGATGTTCGCGCCGATCAGCGGGAGGGTCGCGCGTACGGTCTCGGCCTCGGCCGGGGTGAGTTCGGGGGCGCCGCGACGAACGGGTGTGGTCATCATTCACTCCTGGGGATTCCCGGTGCCCGCGCGCGGGTGCGCGAGCAGCTGCAGCAAACGCCCGGCGGGACCGGCGACCAGGTCGGCGACGACGTAGCGATCGAGTTCGGCGTAGAACGCCGCCTTCGCCTCGGCGAGAAGCTTGCGCAACCGGCACGCCGCGATGAGGGGGCACGGGTGTTCGCCGGTGCACTCGACGATCTCGCGGTCGCCCTCGAGGTCGCGCACCAGCGTGCCGAGGCCGATCTCACGGCCCGCCGCGGTGAGCGTCAGGCCACCCATCCGGCCACGCTGGGCCTCGACCAGCCCCATCGCCACCAGGCGGGCGATGGCTTTGGACGTGTGCCGTGGCGAGGCGCCGACCTGACGGGCGATGATCCCGGTCGTGATCCGGCCGCCCGTGTCGTCACCGGCGGCCAGCCGCATGACGGCCCGCAACGCGATGTCGGTCGAGGGCGAGAGCTGCATGACGTCGACACTATCGGCGCGAACGCGGGTTTCCGATGCCGTGGCACGGTGCGATCAATTACGTCCGCGCGTGCATGTTTTCGGTCACCGCGAACCTTCCGCAACCGGGCGGGTCGGCCCGAGGACAGAAGATTTCCACTGCGCAGACCCGGAGGCTCCGGCCGCGCGCGGCGCCCTGGCGCGGCGCAGGCTGCTCTCGGTGATCAGTCGACGCGGGCGCTCAGCGCGGTGGCGACGCGCTCGGCCGCCGCGGTGCCGGTGGCGACGCAGGCGGGGACGCCGACACCGTGCAGGTAGGCGCCCGCCACGGCGAGGCCGTCCAGTGCCTCGACGGCCGACTCGATGGTCGCGACGCGGTCGGCGTGGCCGGGGGCGTATTGGGGCAGGCCACCCGGCCAGCGCTGGACGGTCGACTGGACAGGGTTGATCGGGACGCCGGTCACCGTGGACAGGTCGGCGACGGCGGCAGCGATGAGGTCGTCGTCTGACCAGGTCAGTGGCGAGTCGTCACCGAAGCGGCCGAAGGAGGCGCGCACCAGCGCCACGTCGCGGGCGGCGAGGTGTGGCCACTTGCGGCTGGAGAGCGTGAAAGCCTTGGCGCGCAAGGGTTCTCCGGTGGCGACGAGGATGCCGGAGTTGTCGGGCAGCGCGGTGTCGCACGGCAGCGCCATGGCGACGAGCGCCGAGGACGACAGGGCGATGCCCGCGGCGGCTTCGGCGGCGGACGGGGCCACGTGGTGCAGGAGGCGGGCGGTCACCGGCGCGGGGGTGGCGACGACGACGGCGTCGACGAGCCCGAGCGGATCGACCACCCAGCCGCGCGGTGCGCGCGCGACCCGGGTACCTGCCAGTGTGGTGATCACGCGGGGCGCGGCCGCCACGGTCAGGGCGGCGAGCAGGGCGCCGTAGCCGTCGCGCAGGCCGCCGAAGACCGGCTCGGTGCTCGGCGCGGGCATGGCCGCGCGCACGGCCTCGGTGAGGCTCGCCGCGCCGCGATCCAGGGCCGCGGCGAGGGTGGGCAACGCGGCCCTGACGCCGATCGACGCGCTGGTCCCGGCGTACACCCCGCCCAGCAGCGGGTCGACACTGCGCTCGACGACCTGTTGCCCGAAGCGGTCGGCGACCAGGCTCTGCACGTCGACGTCGGCGCCCGGTTCCCAGCGCAGCGGCCGTTCCGGTTCGGCGGCGACCTGCGCGAGGGTCGCCTCGTCGACGAGCCCGCGCAGCGATTCGGCATCGGACGGGATACCCATCAGGGTGCGCCCCGGCAGCGGGTGCGCCGCACCCTGGGCCCAGACCAGTGGCCGCTTGCCCGCGGGCCGCACCAGCTGATCGGCCAGGCCGAGTTCGGCCATCAGCTCGATCACCTCGGGCCTGCGCCCGACGAAGGCCTCGGCCCCGAGATCCACCGGCTCCCCGGCCAATTCACCCGTGTGCAGCACCCCGCCGACGCGCGCGCCCTGCTCCAGCACCACGATGTCGACCTCGGCGCCGAGACGCTGCCGCACCCGATACGCCGCGACGAGCCCGCTGATACCACCACCGATGACCGCGATCCGCATGCCTCGACCGTAGTCGCGCAGAGCTCGGGGCCGAAGCGCGCACCTGGGGGATGTCGCCCGGATCACCACTCGCGCCATACGCGTCGTTCGGGGAACAGCTGCCGTCCCCCGGCCGGCGGCGCAGGCCACCGCAGGCGCCCCACCGCGCGACCCGTCCGCGGCGTGCGGCGCGCCACCTCGGTGTGCGTCGATCAACCTCCGGCATCGCGGCCACGACAGTGTCCCGGCCGCATCGAACGCGCCGCAGTGCGTGAGCCCGTCGCGGGCGGGCGTGTCGAACTACAGCGAATGCACCAGGTCGACGAGGGCGGTCAGGACGCCCGGATCGGTGTCGGGCAGCACGCCGTGACCGAGGTTGAAGATGTGGCCGCTCGCGCCGAGGGTGATCGCCTCGTCGGCTTCGCGCACGATGCGGCGCGTCTCCGCCTCGACCGCGTCGAATCCGGCGAACAGGATCGCGGGATCGAGGTTGCCCTGCAAACCCTTTCCCGCGCCGACCCGGCGCACCGCCTCGGTGAGCGGCACCCGCCAGTCCACGCCGACCACGTCGGCGCCCGCCTCCCCCATCGCGCCGAGCAACTCGCCGGTGCCGACGCCGAAGTGGATGCGCGGCACACCGGCCGCGGCCACCTCGGCGAAGACGCGCTCCGAATGCGGCAGCACGTATTCGCGGTAGTCGGCCAGCGACAGCGCCCCCGCCCACGAGTCGAACAGCTGCACCGCGTCGACCCCGGCGGCCAGCTGGGCCTGGAGGAAGGCGATGGTGATGTCGGTGAGCGCGCCGAGCAGGGCGTGCCAGGTCTTCGGGTCGGCGTGCATCATCGCCTTGGTGCGCTCGTGATGCTTGCTCGGCCCGCCCTCCACGAGATAGGAGGCCAGGGTGAAGGGGGCGCCGGCGAAACCGATGAGCGGGGTGTCGCCGAGCGCGGCGGTGAGCAGACGCACGCCCTCGGTGACCGCGCCGACCTCCTCCGGCCGCAACCGTGGCAGGGCGCGCACGTCGGCTTCGGTCCGTACCGGCGAGGCGACCACGGGACCGACACCGGGCACGATGTCGAGGTCGATCCCCGCCGCCTTGAGCGGAACGACGATGTCGGAGAACAGGATCGCCGCGTCGACGCCGTGGCGGCGGATCGGCTGCATGGTGATCTCACACACCAGCTCCGGGTCGAAGCACGATTCGAGCATGCCGATGCCCTTGCGCAGCTCCCGGTATTCCGGCAGCGAGCGCCCGGCCTGACGCATGAACCAGACCGGTCGCCTGCTCGGCGTCGCGCCGGTGGCGGCGGCCAGGAAGGGGGCATCGGTCAACCGGCGGCGGGTGTATGTGCTCATCATCGTTCATCCTAAGCGGACACCGACACGACCTCCGGCACGCACCTCGCCACCCGCCGGAACACGCGACCACCACACCCACGGGCGTCGACGCCTCCCGAATAGTCCCGGATGTCCGAGACGTCTCCTGCCATCGCACAGGGTGCATCGCGTCGACGCCGAGAATGCGCTCTGCGCAACGCAGCCCGCACGCAAACGCGGTTGGCGGCGCGCCTCCGCCCGCGCCGCAGGGCGACGGTCTACCGTTGCTCCTCGTGACACCGCTCGACATCCGCGACGGCGCCGCACCGACCGGGGGAACGCCCCGCGAGCCTGCTTCTTTCCGGGCGGCGGTCGATGCGATGGGCACCGCAACAGTGCACCCTCGAATCGAGCTGGCGCCTATCCGTCCCCCGCAACGGTTGGCGCCGTTCTCCTATGCGCTCGGAGCGGAGGTCACGCACCCCGACAGCGCCGTGGTACCGATCGACTCCGAAGGCGACGCCTTCGGCAGGCTGATCCTGTTGCACGACCCCGACGGCGACGAGGCCTGGCACGGCGTGTTCCGGCTCGTGGCCTACATCCAGGCCGACATCGACGCCGCGCTCGCCGCCGACCCGCTGCTGCCCGAGGTGGCGTGGAGTTGGCTGGTCGACTCGCTGGAATCGCGCGGCGAACCGTTCACCGCGCTCGGCGGCACGGTCACCGCCACCAGTTCGGTCCGCTACGGCGACATCGCGGGCCCGCCGCGCGCCCATCAGCTGGAGCTGCGCGCGTCGTGGACGGCCATGAACACCGAGATGCGCCGCCATGTGGAAGCGTTCTGTGAGGTGCTGGCCTTCGCCGCCGGATTGCCGCCCGCCGGGATCACTCATTTGCGACCGGAGTCGTATACCCGCACCGATCGCCCCTGACCGCCACGTAGAGTTCACGGTTATGCCGGTCGCCGAGGAACCAACCGCAGCAGAGCCCCTGCTCGCCCCCGCCGAGGGGGTTCCACCTGTGCTGGCGACCGCCGACGAGGTCGCCGCGGCCGCCACCGCGATCGCCGCGGGCACCGGCCCGCTGGCCGTCGATGCCGAACGCGCGTCCGGCTTCCGCTACTCGGCCCGCGCCTACCTGATCCAGCTGCGGCGCGCGGGCGCCGGGTCCTTCCTCATCGACCCTATCCCGGTCACCGACGCGCTCACCCCGCTGGCCGAGGTGATCAACGACCTGGAGTGGGTCCTGCACTCCGCCGATCAGGACCTGCCCGGGCTGGCCGAGCTCGGCCTGCGCCCGGCCCGCCTGTTCGACACCGAACTCGGCGGCCGCCTGGCCGGCTACGAGCGCGTCGGGTTGGCCGCCATGGTGGAGAACCTGCTCGGGCGCTCGCTGCGCAAGGGCCACGGCGCCGCCGACTGGTCGACCCGCCCGCTGCCCGACGAGTGGCTCAACTACGCCGCGCTCGATGTGGAACTGCTGCTCGAGCTGCGCGACACCGTCGCCGCCGACCTCACCGAGCAGGGCAAGATCGACTGGGCCGCCGAGGAATTCGAGCACGTCCGCACCATGGACCCGCCCACGCCGAAGGCCGACCGGTGGCGGCGCACCTCCGGCATCCACACCCTGCGCCGCCCGCGTCAGCTGGCCATCGTGCGGGAGCTGTGGACGGCCCGCGACGAGCTCGCCCGCGCCCGCGATGTGGCGCCCGCGCGCATCCTGCCCGACTCCGCCATCGTCGCCGCGGCGACCGGCGAGCCCCGCAGCATCGCCCAGCTGCGCACCCTGCCGGTCTTCGGCGGGCCACGCCAGCGCCGCTACTCACGCGACTGGCTCGCCGCGGTCGAGCGGGGCCGCACCCTGCCGGACAAGGAACTCCCGCCGCTCACGCTGCCCTTCGACGGCCCACCCCCGGCCAACCGCTGGGAACGCCGCGATCCGGCGGCCGCGGCGCGGCTGTCGACCGCCCGCGCGGCCATGGGGGAACTGTCCACCGAGTACGCCATCCCGGTGGAGAACCTGCTCTCCCCCGATCTCGTCCGCCGCCTGTGCTGGGACGGGCTGCCGGACTACGCCGACGTCGGCGAGCCCGACCAGCTCTCGGCCACCATCGAGGCGTTCCTGCGCGCCGGTGGTGCGCGATCCTGGCAGCGCCGTCTCGCGGTGCCCGCGCTGACCAAAGCGCTCACGCCCGCCAACAGCTGACCGCACGGCTCGACCCCGCCGCCGGGAGGCCGGGGCAGGGTCGAGGCGCGGGGCGCGGGGCGGAACTATGGGGCGGGAGCCTGGTGTGCCTGTTCCACGAACCGGTTGGTGTAGGTGGCCGCGAGATCGATGCGCTCGCGCACCGGTGCCACGTTGCGGGAGTACTGGCCGAGGATGCGCAGGACGTTCTGGGCACCTTCGGGTTTCATCAGCCCGTCTCCGTTGAACATCCCGATCGAGTCGCGGATCGACCGCACGTAGAGCGCCGGATCGCTGCCCGCGTACTGCGAGGGCATCGTCGCGGCGATCTCCTCGGGGCTGTGCGTGTCGATCCAGCGCAGGGTCTGGACGAAGGCGGCGGCCAGTTTCCGCACGATCTCCGGATGCGCCGCGACGGTGTCGCACTTCATGTACAGCGAGGAGGCGGGATACAGGCCGCCGAGCGCGGCCCGCGTCCCTTCCTCGTTGCGCATGTCGGTGAGGATGCGCGCGTCACCGGACTCGACCATCTTCGCCACCGTGGGATCGGTCGTCATGCCCGCGTCGATCCCGTCGTGGTTCATGCCCGCGATGAAGGTCTGACCGGCGCCGACCTTGACGCGGGTGTAGTCCGAGGTGCTCAGACCCGCCTGCCCGGCCAGCGCCTGGGTGAGGAAGTCGGTCGACGAGCCGAGCGAGGTGACGCCCAGTTTGCGGCCGCGGAAGTCGGCGGGTGAGCGGATATCGGCGGCGTCGGCCGTCGAGACCAGCTCGACCTCCCCCGGCACGTCGGCGAACTGGACGACCGTCTGGAGGCACTGATCCTTGGCCTGCAGGTCGATGGTGTGATCGTAGAAGCCGACCACCGCCTGCACATCTCCGGTGAGCAGCGCGGTCTCGGCGCTGGCGCCGGACTGTTCACCGAGCAGCTTCACGTCGATGTCGTTGGCCTCGAAGGCGCCGAGTTGCTGGGCGAGCATGGCGGGCAGGTAGATCACCTTCTCCAAGCCGCCGACCATGATGGTGATCTGCGGCCTGCCGTCGGCCATCGGGATCGAGCGCGAGTCGCGACAGCCGGTGGCCAGCAGCAGCGAGCTGATGGCGAGCAGGGCCACGGCGAAGGGCTTGCGGTATCTCATCGTCTACACCCCGTGTCCCGACTGTGCCTGCGAGGGACGCCATTTCAGCAGGCGGTTCTCGGCGAAGCCGATCAGCCATTCGGCCATCAACGCGACCACGGTGATGATGATCATGCCCGCGTAGATGCCCGCCGCGTCGAAGGTGCCCTGCGCGTTGGAGATCAGCAGACCCAAACCCTTGCTGGCCCCGGCGTATTCACCGACGACCGCGCCGATCAGCGCGAACCCGAACGCGGTGTGCAGGCTCGACAGGATCCAGGTGGTGGCACTGGGCAAGACGATCGAGCCGAGGATCTGCCGCCTGCTCGCGCCGAGGATGCGGGCATTGTTGATGACATTGCCGTCGACTTCCCTGGCACCGGTGAATGCGTTGAAGAACACCGCGAAGAACACCAGCACCACCACGGTCGCGACCTTGGACGACAGCCCGAGGCCGAACCAGATGATGAACAGCGAGGCGAGCACGATGCGCGGAACCGCGTTGAGCGCCTTGATGAACGGGGCGAGCACATCGGCCCAGTAGCGGCTGCGGCCCAGCAGCGTGCCGAGCACGATGCCGGCGACGGTGCCGATCACGAAGCCGAGCACGGCCTCCTGCACCGTGGTGAAGATCTGCAGCCAAATCGACCCGAATTGGGTGCCCTCGGTGAACCATTCGACCAGCCGGTCGAAGATGAGCGAAGGCTTGGAGTAGAAGAAGGGGTCGATCCACACGCTGGCGACCAGCTCCCACGAGCCGAGCCACAGCGCCACCAGGGCGGCCCGCAGCCCCCACACCCGCAGCTTGGACCTGCGCTGCTTCGCTTTGACCCTGGCCAGGATCTGATCCTCGGACTCCGCTTCGACCTCCGGCGCGGTGACGGCGATCTTGTCCATCGTCTCAAGCGACACGGGTCGCTCCCTTCGTGCGAGCCGCCTCGACCTGATCGCGCAGCGTTTCCCAGATTTCCCGGTAGAGGTCGCGGAATTCCTCGGTGAGGCGCACCTCTTCGACATCGCGCGGCCGTTCGAGGGTGACGCGGAAGTCGCCGCACACCGTCGCGGGGCCCGCGGTCATCACCACGACGCGGTCGGCGAGGGCGATCGCCTCCTCCAGATCGTGGGTCACGAAGATCACCGCCGCGTCGGTGCCCGCCCACACCCGCAGCAGTTCGTCCTGCATGAGCTGGCGGGTCTGCACGTCGAGCGCGCTGAACGGCTCATCCATGAGCAGGATCTCGGGCTCGTTCACCAGCGTCTGAGCCAGCGCGACGCGCTTGCGCATGCCGCCGGACAGCTGATGCGGGTAGTAGTCCTCGAATCCGGCGAGGCCGACGATGCGCACCCATTCGGCGGCCTTCGCCTTGGCGGCGGCCTTCGACTCGCCCCGGAAGCGGGGCCCGAGCGCGACATTGTCGAGGACGCTGCGCCAGGGCAGCACCGCGTCCTGCTGGAACATGTAGCCGATGCCGTCGGGGATGCCGTCGACATCCTTGCCGCGCACCAGGGTCCGGCCCGCCGAGGTGGGTTCCAGCCCCGACACCAGCGACAGGGTGGTGGACTTGCCGCATCCGGTCGGGCCGACCACGGCGACGAATTCGCCCGCGGCCACGGTGAAGTCGATGTCCTTCACCGCGGTGTGGATGCCACCGTCGGTCCCGGGGAAGCGTTTGGTCGCGCCCCGGAGTTCGATGAGTGGATTGCTCATTGTTGCTCCTGTGTCCGTCGCCGCTCGAGGTGTGATGTGCGGCCGCTACCGAAAGATAAGTGGGCTGGATCACAGGCCGCGCGCTTGTGCGCACAACCAGCGCAAGCGGCGATTCGCGGGTTGTGCGCATTGTGCTCAGCGCCACGACGGGTGCCTACACTGAGCCGGTGAGGCTGTTCCCCCGGGGCGTCCGGCTGCGGACGCAGATCGTGTTGCTGCAGGTCGCGCTGGTCGCGCTGATCCTGGGGCTCGCCTTCGGGGTGTTCGCCTACCTCAGCGATCAGCGGCTCACGGCCGAGTACGGGCAGCGGGCGCTGGCGATCGCGCGGACCGTCGCCAGCGACCCGGTGGTGCGCGCGGAGGTCACCCGGTACGCGGCGCTGCCGCTCGCGGGCGGACCCGCCCTGCGTACCGAACTCGCGGCGGGCGAGCTCGAGCGGACCGCGGAGGCGGCGCGGCAGCGCACCGCCGCGTTGTTCGTGGTGATCACCGACGACGCGGGGTTGCGGCTGGCCCACCCCGATCCGGCCCGGCTGGGCGAGAAGGTCAGCACCGATCCGTCCCAGGCGCTGGGCGGGGCCGAGGTGGTGATCAGAGAGCAGGGCACACTCGGGGATTCGGTGCGCGCGAAAGTGCCCGTGCGCGAACCGGGTTCGGATCGCGTCGTCGGGGAGGTGAGCGTCGGCATCTCGACCGAGGCCGTGGGCGAGCAGTTGACCCGGGACCTGAGCCGGGCCGGGCTGCTGGTGCTCGGCGCGCTGCTCGCCGGGATCGCGGGCTCGGTGCTGCTGGCCAGGCGCTGGCACGAACTCACCCTCGGTCTGCAACCGGCGGAACTGGCCGAACTGGTCCGCGAGCAGGATGTGGTGCTGCACGGCATCGGGATCGGCGTGGTCGCGGTGGACGCGCGCCGGCGGACGACGGTGATCAACGACGAGGCCAGGGCCCTGCTCGGCATCGGCGGCGAGTCGGGGGTGCCCGTCGAGGCGATCGGCTTGACCCCGCGCGTGCTCGAGGTGTTCCGCGCCGCCGACGGTCAGCCGGTGCAGGCGGCGGTCGGTGACCGGATCGTGGTGGTCACCGCGCGCACCGTCAGCCGGGACGGGCGCGCGCTGGGCGCGGTGCTCGACGTGCGCGACCGCACCGACGTGGAATCGCTGACCCGCCAGCTCGACGCGGTCCGTTCGATGAGCACCGTGCTGCGCGCCCAGCGCCACGAGTTCGCCAACCGGCTGCACCTGCTCAGCGGCCTGCTGCACGGCGACCGGCCCGACGAGGCCGCGCGCTACGTCGACGAACTGCTCGGCTCCGGCCCCCTCGGCGCCGCCATGCCGGGCATCGATGCCGTCCGCGACCCGTACCTGCAGGCCTTCCTCGCCGCGAAGGCCGCCCACGCCAGGGAGCGCGGCGTCGCGCTGCGACTCGGCCCGAACACCTGGGTCGACGCGAATCTGCTCGCCCCGGTGGACGTCACGACCGTGCTGGGCAACCTGCTCGACAACGCGATCGACGCGGCGCGCGATCCGCGCCCGGCAGCCGGCACCGCCGCGACGACATCCCTGGCGAGCGGGACACTCTCAGCCGTCCCCGAACTCCCGACGACATCACCGGCAAACAGCACACCCTCGGCAGCGCCCGAACTCCCGGCGGGATCCTCCGCGAGCGGCGCAGCTTCGGCCGCTGGTCTGCCTGCGGCATCCGGCGGCGACGTCGGGTCCGCTGATGGCCGGCACGGTGTCGGCGCGGAGCACACCGCGCGCGGAGTCGTGGAAGTAGAACTGGTGCAGGAGGATTCGACCTTGCACATCACCGTGGCGGACGACGGGGCCGGGGTGTCGCCGGATCTGACCGCGACCTTGTTCACCGAGGGCGTGTCGACCAAGCCGGGGGTGGGGGTGCCGGGTGGGCGCGGGGTCGGGCTCGCGTTGGCGCGGCAGGTCGCGCGGGCGCTCGGCGGGGACGTGTGGTTGGCCTCGGCCGGGGCGCCGGGCCGGGAACTGACCGGGGCGGAATTCATCGCGCGCCTCCCGGGTGTGCTGAGCGAAGGAGATTGCGCGTGAGCGAGTTCCGCGTGCTCGTCGTCGACGACGACTTCCGGGTGGCGAACCTGCACGCCGGTATCGTCGGCGCGCTCCCGGGGTTCACGGTCGGGGCCGTGGTGAACACGGTCGCCGGTGCGCGGCAGGCCCTCGCCGCGGACGAATTCGAGCTGGCGCTGGTTGATGTGTACCTGCCGGACGGGTCGGGGATCGAGCTGGTCCGCGAATTGCGCTGCGACGCCATGATGTTGACCGCCGCCACCGAGTCGGCGACGGTTCGCGCCGCCGCGGCCGCGGGGGCCCTGGCCTACCTGGTGAAGCCGTTCGATCACACCGTGCTGGCCGCCCGGCTGGCCGGGTACGCGCGCTACCGCCGCATCCTGTCCGCGCCGGAGATCGGCGCCCGCGATGTCGACGCCGCCTGGGAGGCGTTGCGGCCGAGCACGCCCGCCGCCGAACGGACGACCACCGCGTCCTCCTCCCCCACCCGCGAGCTGGTACTCCGCGCGGTCCACGCGGCGTCCGCGCCGCTGTCGGCGGGCGAGATCGCCGCCGCCATCGGGATCTCCCGCGCGACCGCCCAGCGCTATCTCGCCGCCCTCTGCACCACGGGCGACCTGCGAATGCGCTTGCGCTACGGCGCGACCGGCCGTCCCGAACAGGAGTACTCGCCGGCCCGCGGCACGCCCTGATCGGGCCGGCCCGGTGGCCGGCCTTCCGCAGGCCGGGAGCCTGACCCGAAAATCGGTCGACCACGGCACCTCCTCGACGGTAGCGTCGGCACGCCCCGTCACCGTCGAGAGGACCGCCGTGCTCGAAGCCGAGATCGCCGCCAACCGTGCGAACTGGGACGACCGCGCCGAGGTGCACGCGCGCTCGCGGATGTACGACGTCGACGCCTTCCTGGCCGACCCGGCCGCGGTCTCGACCGTCGTCCGCAACGACCTCGCGGTGCTGGCGCCCCACCTGCCCGAGACCGGGATCGTGGGCCGATCGCTGCTGCATCTGCAATGCCACATCGGGACCGACACGGTGTCCTGGGCGCGGCTCGGCGCCGTCGAGGTGCACGGGCTCGACCTCTCCCCGAACTCGTTGCGGCACGCCACGCGCATCGCCGCGGCCGACGGCCGCGACATCACCTGGGTCGAGGGCGACGCGCGCTTCGCCTCGACACTGATCGACCGCCGCTTCGACACCATCGTGACGAGTGCGGGAACGATCGTCTGGCTGCCGGAACTCACCGCGTGGGCGCGCTCGATCCGCGACCTGCTCGCGCCCGGCGGCCTGTTCGTGCTCCGCGACGACCATCCGATCCTGGGCGCGATGGATTTCGAGCCGTGGGAGATCAGCGACGACTACCTCGCGGGCGGCGGGGTGCGCACCTATTCCGACAGCGCGACCTACACCGAGGACTCCGAGGGGACGATCGCGCACACGACCAATCACGAATGGCGGCACGACCTGGGTGAGATCGTCGGCGCGCTGTTGTCGGCCGGGCTCGTCGTCGAGGCGCTCCACGAGCTGCCGTACATGGATTGGCCCGCGTTTCCCGACCTCGTCGCCTGCGAGCAGGGTTGGACCCTGGCCGCGGGGAAACCGCGGATCCCGCTCAACTTCGCCGTCGTGGCCCGCCGTCCGTAGCGGTGCGCGAACGGCTCGCCCGGTGCGGTCACCAGGCGAGCCGTCGGGGCGTCAGCGCGACTGGAGCCAGCCGCCGATGCGCTGGGCGATGGCGTCGGGCGTGAGACCGAGGTCCTCGAGAATCTCACCGCGCGAGGCGTGGTCCAGGAACTGCTGGGGCACACCGAGATCGCGGGTCGGCACATCGAGTCCGGCCTCGCGCAGGCGGGCCGAGAGCGTCGCGCCGATGCCGCCGTGCAGGCCACCGTCCTCGACGGTGACCACGAGCCGGTAGTTCTCGGCCAGCTTGACCAGCGTGTCCGACACCGGGATGACCCACCGCGGATCGATCACGGTGACCGAGATCCCTTGCGGCGCGAGCAGTTCGGCGACCCGCATCGACGTCTCGGCGAACGAGCCCACCGCCACGATCAGCACGTCACCGTGCTGGGACTGGGCCGAGCCCGCGCCGGGCACCGCCAGGCGCAGCACGTCGACGCCGTCTAGCCGCTCGACGGCCGTGATGTCCTCGGCGACACTGCCTTTCGGGAAGCGCAGCACGGTCGGACCGTCGGTGACGGCCAGCGCCTCGCCCAGTTCCTCCCGCAGGGTGGCGCCGTCGCGCGGGGCGGCGACGCGGATGCCGGGGATGATGCCGAGCAGCGACAGGTCCCACATGCCGTTGTGGCTGGCGCCGTCGGGACCGGTGATGCCCGCGCGGTCGAGCACGACGGTGACCGGCTGCTTCAGCAGCGCCACATCCATCAGCAGCTGATCGAAGGCGCGGTTGAGGAAGGTGGAGTAGATCGCCACCACCGGGTGCAGGCCGCCCAGTGCCAGTCCGGCGGCCGAGGCCATCGCGTGCTGTTCGGCGATGCCGACATCGAACATGCGCTCCGGGAACCGCTCGCCGAACGCGGCCAGCCCCGTGGGACCGGGCATGGCGGCGGTGATGGCGACGATGTCCTCGCGCCGGGCCGCGTGCTCGACGAGTTCCTCGGCGAACACCGCCGTCCAGCCTTTGGCCTTCTTGCCCGCCAGCGGGCGGCCGGTGAGCGGGTCGATCGGATCGCAGGCGTGCATCTGATCGGCGACGTGGTTCTCGGCGTGCTCGTAGCCGTTGCCCTTGCGGGTCACCACGTGCACCACCACCGGACCACCGAAGTCCTTGGCGCGCCGCATCGCCGCTTCGAGCGCGACCAGGTCGTGGCCGTCGACCGGGCCGACGTACTTCATGCCCAGATCGCCGAACAGTTCCTGCGGGCTCACCGCGTCCTTGATGCCCGCCTTGAGCGCGTGCACCATCGAGTAGGCCGAATCCCCCACGGCGGGAATGCTCTTGAGAATGCGCTTGCCCGCGTCGAGCGCGTGCTCGTAGGCGGGCTGGGTGCGCAGCGCGGTGAGCCGGTCGGCCAGCCCGCCGATGGTCGGCGCGTAGGAGCGTCCGTTGTCGTTGACCACGACCACCACCGGACGATCGGGCGCGCCCGCGATGTTGTTCAGTGCCTCCCAGCACATGCCGCCGGTGAGCGCGCCGTCGCCGACGACCGCGACGACGGTGCGGTCCTGCTCGGTGAGCGCGAACGCCTTGGCGAGGCCGTCGGCGTAGGACAGCGCCGCCGAGGCGTGCGAGGACTCCACCCAGTCGTGTTCGCTCTCGGCGCGACTCGGGTAGCCCGACAGGCCGTCGCGCATGCGCAGCGAGTCGAACCGGTCCTTGCGGCCGGTGAGGATCTTGTGCACGTAGGCCTGGTGGCCGGTGTCGAAGATCAGCGGATCGGCCGGGGAATCGAAGATCCGGTGCAGGGCGATGGTCAGTTCGACCACGCCCAGGTTCGGGCCGAGATGACCACCGGTGGCGGCGACCTTGCGCACCAGGAACTCGCGGATCTCATCCGCCAGGTCGCGCAGTTGCGGCACGCTCAGCCGGCGCAGATCTTCGGGTGAATCCACCCGCGACAGCACTCCCACCTGAACTCGCTCCCTCCGGACTACAGTGTGATCCGCCCAGTGTATTTGGCCGGGCGAGCGGCTCCGGCTCGCGGCCCCTCCAGCGCCCCGCGCACCGGTGTGCCACGCTCGGCGCGCGCACCCCGGCGCATGCCCGCTGAACTGGGCGATCCGGGCGCAGCGTCGCGCCGCCACCCCTGTGAGGACTATCTCCCCGCGCGTCCCGGCCGAGGGGCCGACCGCGCGCCCTACAGTGACGCTGTGGCCGAACCCGATGCTGTCGATCCCGGTGTCGTGGCGAGCATGCTCGACGAGGTGTACGCGGCCCTGCGCGCGGACACCACCGGCGCGCCCGCCGACTACATCCCCGAACTCGCCGCGGTGCCGCCCGACTCGTTCGGCCTGTGCCTGGCCACCGCGGACGGCCTGGTCTACGAGGTCGGTGACACCACGACCGGATTCACCATCCAGTCCATCTCCAAGCCGTTCACCTACGCGCTGGCGCTGGCCGACCGCGGCCTCGACGGCGTGGCCGCGCACATCGACGTCGAGCCCTCCGGCGAGCCCTTCAACGAGATCAGCCTCGAGCCCGACACCCAGCGCCCCAGCAATCCGATGATCAACTCCGGCGCGATCACCGCGGCCTCGCTGATCGCCGGGCGCGACGCCGCCGACAAGTTCGAACGCGTCCGCCGCTGCTACTCCCGCTTCGCGGGCCGGGAGCTGACGATGGACGAGGCCGTGTACACCTCGGAGGCGCGCACCGGGTTCCGCAACCGCGCCATCGGGTACATGCTGCGGTCGGTCGGGATCATCGACGCGGACCCCGACGACGCCGTCGACCGGTACTTCCGGCAGTGCTCGATCGAGGTCACCTGCGCCGACCTGGCCGTGATGGCGGCGACACTGGCCGACAACGGGGTGAACCCGAGGACCAGGGAGCGGGCCCTGTCCGCCGCGCTCACCGAGCGGGTGCTCAGCGTGATGACGACCTGCGGCATGTACAACGCCGCCGGTGACTGGGTGACCACGGTCGGGCTGCCCGCCAAGAGCGGGGTCGGCGGCGGGATCATCGCGGTGCTGCCCGGCCAGCTGGGCATCTCGGTGTACTCGCCGCGGCTGGACAGTCACGGCAACAGCGTGCGCGGGGTCGCGGCCTGCCGCGAACTGTCGCGCCGGCTGGAACTGCATTTCTGTCACGTGACCCGGTCGGCGCGCACCGCCATCCGTGCCGAGTACACGGTGGCGCAGGTGCCGTCGCGGCTGCGACGGTCCCCCGCCGACGCCGAGGTGCTGGCGACGCACGGCGAGCGGGCCCGGGTCTACGAACTGCACGGCGACCTGCTGTTCGCGGGTGCCGAACGGGCGGTGCGCGCCATCGAGGGCAATGTCGGTGCGCTCGACGCGCTGGTGATCGATCTGCGCCGCGTCGGCGAGGTCAGCGCGGTGGCCCGCGAGATGCTCGACGCATTGCAGGCCGAACTGGTGCGGCGCGGAAGCCGGGTGGCGCTGGTCGACCCCGAGGCCAAGCTCGGGCACGAGGTGTCGAGCCTGGATCCCGACGATCCGCGCGGGCGGGTGTTCATCGACCGTGACACCGCCACCGAATGGTGCGAGGACATCGTGCTGGCCCGGCATCGCCCGGCGGGGACGACCGTGCGCACCTCGATCGACCTGGCCGAGCATCCGCTGCTGCACGGGCTGGACCCCGCCGATCGCGACCGGCTGGCGCCCGACTTCCAGACCCGCACGTTCGCGCGGGGCGAGGTGATCGCCGACCGGGGCGACCCGCGCTGCGGCCTGTTCCTGATCCTCGACGGCCGCGTCCGGGTCACCTTCCCCGGTACCGACGGGCGCGTGCACCGGCTGGTGACGCTGTCGGCCGGGATGACCTTCGGGGAGATCCCGATGCTGCTGGGCGAACCGTTCGTCAACGAGATCGTCGCCGAGACGCCGGTGCGGGTGGCGGTGATGCGCCCGGACGTGTTCGACCAACTCACCCAGGGACACCCGCAGCTCAAACTGGCGCTGCTGCAACGACTCGCCGCCGGGGCCTACGCGCAGATGGACGCGGCCGTGCGCACCATCTCCGGGAGCGCGGGCAACTACTGAGGGTGGGAACCTCGGGCCGCCCCGAGACGTTGGGCAGCACAGCATCCTTCGACCGACAGGAGTACCGCGGTGGGCAAGAAATCCTGGCAGGCGAGCACCACGATGATCGGGCACGGCACGGTCCGTGCCGTCCCGGACCTGATCCGGGTCACGCTGTCGGTGGAATCACGCGCCGACACCGTCGCCGCCGCCTACGGACGCGCCGGTGATCGGGTCGCCGCCGTGGTCACCGCCCTGCGCGCCGCCGGGGTGAGCGACGCCGACATGGCGACCAGCGGGCTGAGCGTGCGCACCGAGACCGTGTACACCGACAACGGCCGCAGCGAGATCACCGGCTATCTCGCCTCCTCGGGGCTGAGCGTGTCGCTGCGCGACGACACCGGCACCGACCCCGCCGACACGGTCGCCGCCGCGGTCGCCGCGGGCGGCGACGACGTGCGCCTCGGCGGCCTGACGCGCGGCATCGCCGATCCCGAACCCCTGCTGACGCAGGCCAGGGACGCGGCTTTCGACGACGCGAAGGCCAAGGCCGAGCAGTACGCCACCCGCGCGGGCGTCGCCCTCGGCGCGGTCGTGCAGATCACCGAGGACACCGCCACGCCGCTGCCGCGCGGCTACGACATCAGCGCGGAGATGGGCGCCCCGATGCTCATGGCCAAGGCCAGTTCGCCGGTACCCGTCGTGCCCGGCGAGACCGAGATCGGCGCGATCGTGCGGGTCACCTGGGCACTGGAGTGATTCAGCGGTCGAGCAGGGCCACGCATTCGACGTGATGGGTGGCCGGGAAGGCGTCGAAGGCGCGCAGGTCGGCGAGGTGGTAGCCGGCGTCGAGGTAGAGGCCGAGGTCGCGGGCGAAGGAGGCCGGGTCGCAGCCGATGTGGACGATGCGACGCGGGTCGGCGTCGGTGACGGCGGCGACGACCTCCTTGCCCGCGCCGGCGCGCGGCGGGTCGAGGACGACGACATCCGGGGTGCCCGAGGCCTTGCGGACCCAGCGTTCGACACGGTCGGCGCTCAGGTCCAGCCAGGGCAGGTCACGCAGGGCGGTCGTGCCGTCGGCGACCGCCGAGCGAGCCGATTCGACCGCCGCCACCGCGCCGGTCTGGCCGGTCTGCTCGGCCAGGCGCGCGGCGAACACGCCGACACCGCTGTAGAGATCCCAGCCGCGACCACCGGGCGTCAGCCCGGACCACTCGGCGACGAGGTCCGAATAGCGTTGCGCCGCACCGCGATGCGCCTGCCAGAAGCCGGTCGCGGCCAGTTCCCAGCGGCGCCCGGCGACGTACTCCACCGCCCGCCCCGAACCGGCGAGCACCCATTCCTCACGGGGCGCGTTGGTGGCCGACTTGCGCGCGGCCGCCCGATCGCGGACGGCGCCGCGGTCGTCGCCGACCGGACCGCGCCGCCCCGCCGGGCGATGGCCACGGCCACGGCCTGCGCCGCGCGGGGTTCCCGGCCTGCCGCCGGCCTGCGCGGTATCCGGTACGGCGGCCAGCTCCACGATGTGGCGAACACCGTCACCGTCGACCGCGACGACCAGGTCGGAACCGGGCGTCCAGCGCCGATCGGCGACACCGTCGAGCGCGCCGGCCACGGGCTGCGGGCAGCGCAGGTCAGGGATCACGGCGGTGCTGCGGAACCGGTGCACCCCGGCGCGTCCGTCACCGTCGACGACCAGCCGCACCCGCGTGCGCCAGCCGCCGGTCTCGGCGGCGTCGCCGATCGGTTCCACCGACACCTCACGCTCCACCCCGGCCAGCCTGCGCAGCTGCTCGGCCACCACGGTCGCCTTCAAGGCGCGCTGCGCGGCGGGCGTGGCGAAGGCGAAGTCACAGCAGCCCGCACCGCCCGGCCCGGAGACCGGGCAGGTCGCGGGCACCCGATCCGCGGACGCCTCGATGACCTCGACGGCGTCGGCCCGGCAGAACGAGCCGCCACGGTCCTCGGTGACCCGGGCGCGCACCAGCTCGCCGGGCAGTCCGTGCCGCACGAACACGACCCGGCCCTCGTGGCGGCCGACACAGAAGCCCCCGTGCCCTGGCGGCCCGAGCCGGATCTCGAATTCCTGTCCGCGCCAATCGCTCATCGCCGACGTCCCGGTTGGTCGAACCCGCGCCGCACCGAGCCGGGCGCGTTCACGTCGGCCACCTGCTTGGCCCGCGTCGAAGAACTCAGCTGCCACGGCACACTGGTCACCATCACACCCGGCTCGAACAGCAGCCTGCCCTTGAGCCGCAGCGCCGACTGGTTGTGCAGGACCTGCTCCCACCAGTGGCCGACCACGTATTCGGGGATGAACACGGTGACGACGTCGCGCGGGGCGTCCTTGCGCACCCGCTTGACGTATTCGAGCACCGGCTTGGTGATCTCGCGGTACGGCGACTCGACCACCTTCAGCGGCACGTTGATCTCGCTGTTCTCCCACTCGCGCACCAGCTTGCGGGTGTCGGCGTCGTCGACGTTGACGGTGATCGCCTCGAGGGTGTCCGGCCGGGTCGCGCGGGCGTAGGCCAGGGCGCGGCGGGTCGGCAGGTGCAGTTTGGAGACCAGCACGATGGAGTGGGTTCTGCTGGGCAGCACACCATCCCACTCGGATTCCTCCAGCTCGCGCGAGACCGAGTCGTAGTGCCTGCGGATGAGCTTCATCACGATGAAGATCGCCACCATCGTGATGATCGCGATGTAGGCGCCCGCGAAGAACTTGGTGACCAGCACGATGACGAGCACGGCGCCGGTGGCGGTGAGACCGATCGCGTTGATCACCCGCGAGCGCTTCATCTTCGACCGCTGCGCCGGATCGGTCTCGGTGCGCAGCAGGCGCGTCCAGTGCCGCAGCATGCCGGTCTGGCTCAGCACGAACGAGACGAACACGCCGACGATGTAGAGCTGGATGAGCTTGGTCACCTCGGCGCCGAACAGCACCACGAACGCGATGGCCGCGCCGGACAGGAACAGGATGCCGTTGGAGAAGGCCAGCCGGTCGCCGCGGGTGTGCAGCTGACGCGGCAGATACCGATCCTGCGCGAGGATCGAGCCGAGGACGGGGAACCCGTTGAAGGCGGTGTTGGCGGCCAGCACCAGGATCAGCGCGGTGACGATGGTGATGAAGAAGAAGCCGATCGGGAAACCGTGGAAGACGGTCTCGGCGATCTGCGCGATCAGCGTCTTCTGGTGATAGTCCGCGGGCGCGCCGACCAGATTCGACGGGTCGTGGGCGTAGACCACGCCGATCTTCTGCGCGAGGATGATGATGCCCATGAGCAGCACGATCGCGATGCTGCCCAGCAGCAACAGCGTGGTCGCGGCATTGCGGGACTTCGGTTTACGGAAGGCGGGCACCCCGTTGCTGATCGCCTCGACACCGGTCAGCGCCGCGCAGCCGGAGGAGAAGGCCCTGGCGATGAGGAAGGCGAAGGCCAGCCCGTAGAGGTGCTCGTCCTCGGCCTCCAGCCCGAATCCGGCCGAGACCGCCTGGATGTCGTCCCCGAGCACATACGTGCGGAACAGGCCCCAGCCGAGCATCACGACCATGCCGAAGATGAAGGCGTAGGTCGGAATGGCGAAGGCCTTCCCCGACTCGCGCACACCGCGCAGGTTGATGGCGGTGAGCACCGCGATGGCCACCACCGCGAACAGCACCTTGTGGGTGGCGACGAACGGGATCGCCGAGCCGATGTTGGAGGCCGCCGAGGAGATCGACACCGCCACCGTGAGCACGTAGTCGACCAGGAGCGCGCTGCCCACCGTCAGTCCCGCGTTGGGACCGAGGTTCTTCGTCGCGACCTCGTAGTCACCGCCGCCGGACGGATAGGCGTGCACGTTCTGCCGGTAGCTGGCGACCACGACCGCCATCACGAACGCCACGGCCAGCCCGACCCACGGGGCGTACAGGTAGGCGGAGATGCCCGCCGCGGAGAGAACCAGGAAGATCTCCTCGGGCGCGTACGCCACGGAGGACATCGCGTCGGAGGCGAACACCGGCAGCGCGATCCGCTTGGGCAGCAGGGTATGACCCAGCGAATCGCTGCGGAACGGCCTGCCGAGCAGCAATCGCTTGGCTGCCGTCGTCAACTTGGACACCGGGCTGAGCATAGAGCAGTTCATCGGCCGGTTCGCGCCCACGTTCGACGCACCGGCGCGGGTGTCGTGATTGTTTGTGCGGCCCCGGCGAGGGGAAAATGGCCGAGGGGACATCCGGCGGGTACGGTCCATGCCGGGATGCCACGGCCAGGAACGAGGGTGCACGGTGTACGTAGTGATCATGGGGTGCGGACGAGTGGGCTCGTCGCTGGCGCGCGCCCTGGTCCGGGTCGGCCACGAGGTCACGGTGATCGACCGCGATCCCAGCGCGTTCCGCCGGTTGGGTGAGGGTTTCACCGGGCAGGAAGTGGTCGGCGTCGGATTCGACCGGGATGTGTTGACCCGCGCCGGAATCGAGCGCGCCGACGCCTTCGCCGCGGTGTCCTCCGGGGACAACTCCAACATCATCTCGGCCAGGGTGGCCAGGGAGATGTTCGGCGTCGAGCGCGTGGTGGCCCGGATCTACGACGCCAAACGCGCCGAGGTGTACGAGCGGCTCGGCATCCCGACCATCGCGACCGTGCCGTGGACCACCGACCGGTTCCTGCGCAGCCTCATCGGCGACAACTCGACCACCACCTGGCGCGATCCGACGGGCGCGGTGGCGATCACCCAGCTCACCCTGCACGAGGACTGGTCCGGGCGCACGGTCCGGGACCTGGAGCGCGAACTCGGGGTGCGGGTGGCGTTCGTGCTGCGCTTCGGCCGGGGCCTGCTGCCCGAGGCCAAGACCATCGTGCAGGCCGAGGACGTGGTGTACGTCGCGGCGACATCGGGCAGTGTCGGTGAGACGGTCGCGCTGGCCGCCAAGCCCCCGGCTAGCGAGGACTGATCGAGATGAAGGTTGCCATCGCCGGAGCGGGCGCCGTCGGGCGCTCGATCGCCAGGGAACTGCTGCGGGGCGGGCATCGGGTGATGCTGCTCGAGCGTCAGCTCGATCACATCGATCCCGCGGCCATCCCGGACGCGGTCTGGGTGCACGCCGACGCCTGCGAGCTGTCGCTGCTGGAGAACGCCGAACTCGAGACCTACGAGGTGGTCATCGCGGCCACCGGCGACGACAAGGCCAATCTGGTGCACAGCCTGCTCGCCAAGACCGAGTTCGGTGTGCGCCGGGTGGTCGCGCGCGTCAACGATCCGCGCAACGAATGGCTCTTCGACGAGTCCTGGGGCGTCGACGTGGCGGTCTCGACGCCGCGGCTGCTGGCCTCCCTGGTCGAGGAAGCCGTGTCGGTGGGCGATCTGGTGCGGCTGATGACGCTGCGGCAGGGCCAGGCCAATCTGGTGGAGATCACCCTGCCCGCCGACACCCAGCTCGCGGGCAAACCCGTGCGCACACTGTCGATGCCGCGCGATACCGCCCTGGTGACGATCCTGCGCGGCGGCCGGGTGATCGTGCCGCAGCCCGACGACCCGTTCGAGGGCGAGGACGAGCTGCTGTTCGTCACCTCGGTGGAGGCCGAGGAAGACCTGCGCCTGACCCTGGCCACGCACGGGATCAAGCCGTAGCTCAGGCGGCCTTCAGCTGTGCGCGCAACTTGTTCAGCGCACGGTGCTGCATCACCCGCACGACGCCGGGGCTGGTGCCGATGGCCTCGGCGGTCTGCGCCGCGCTCCAGCCGAGCACGATCCGCATGACCAGCACTTCGCGATGGTTCGGGGCCAGCCCGGACATCAGCTCGTGGGTGGCCGCGCGCCGTTCCATGGCCAGCGCCCAGTCCTCCGGTCCCGCGGCGCCGGAGGCGGTCTCGGGCACGTCGGCCACCGGGTAGGCGGTGTGCTTGGCGCGGCGGAACGCGTCGGAGACCTTGTTGGCGGCGATGCCGTAGACGAACGCCAGGAACGACTTCCCCTGGTCGCGGTAGCGCGGGATCGCGCTGACCGTGGCCATCAGCACTTCCTGGGTGACATCGTCGGCGGTGACGGTCAGATGGCCGGTGGCGCCCATCCTGGACGAGCAGTACCGCCGTACCAGCGGGTGCACCAGGCGCACGATCTCGGCGATGGCCTCGCGATCACCGGCCGCGGCGGGCGCGATGAGGGCGTCGAGTTCGGCCCCGATGCGCTTGCTCTCCGACAGCACGGCGGCGGTCGTGTTCTTCGATGCGCCGCGGGGGCGATGCTCGGTAGCCATCATGGTCGCCGGTCCTCTCACGATCACTGCGATTTCTCCTACGCATTGATCGTGCGACGATCCGGACCTGGCTACCAGACACCCCAGGGTGGGTACTTCCCCACCTCCGGCGCCCCCGCGCGCACCCTTCAGGCGCGCGCCGAATCCGTTCGGGCAGCGGCGGAATCACTCTTCTCGACGGGCAGGTGACCGGCGCGGCGCACCGCCCAGACGGTGATCACCAGGGCGACCGCCGTCAGCGGCCAGCCCATGCCGATCCTGGCCACCGCCAGCCAGGTGGTGTGGTCGGTGTCGTAGAGCTGGGACTGGACCAGGTAGCGCGCGCCGAACACGACCACCCACACGATGGTGGCCAGGTCGTAGAGCTTGCGGATGCGCTTGTCGGCCCGCCAGCCCGTACCGTGCCCGTTGAGCGCGCCCCAGATCACCCCCACCAGCGGCCACCGGAACAGGATCGACAACGCGAACACGCCCGCGTACACGAGGCTGGTGTAGATGCCGAACAGGAAGAACCCCTTGGCCTCCCCCATCCGGTAGGCGATGAACGCGCAGACGCCGACCCCGAGGAAGCCGGAGATCGCGGGCTGCACGGGGCTGCGGCGGTACAGCCGCCACACGAGCACGCCCGCGGCCACCCCCAAAGCGGCCCAGATGGCCGCCGTGAGCCCCGCGACGGTGTTCACGGGCACGAACACCAGCACGGGCAGGGTGGAGTAGATCAGGCCGCTGAAGCCGCCCATCTGCTCGAGCAGGGTCTGCTCGGTGCGGGCCACCTCACCGTCGACGGCGGGATCTACCGGGTCGGCCGGGATGCCGGTCGCCACGGGGAGCACCACCGTGGGTTCGGAGTCCGCGGCGGGGTGGTACTCGTCGCTGGTGGGCATACGTCAGCTGTTCCCGCGCAATTCGTAGTAGGGGTTGAAGATCACCTTGCGGCCGTCGCGGTCACCCACGCGTCCGCGGACCATGATGCGCCGGCCCGGTTCGATCCCGGGGATGCGCCTGCGCCCGATCCAGACGAGCGTGATGGCGTCGGTGCCGTCGAAGAACTCGGCCTGCACCGTGGCACCGGCCGCCTTCGGACAGGCCTCGACACTGCGGAGCCTGCCGAGGATGGTGGCCTCCTCGCCGCGACAACAGTCGGCGGCGCGCCGGGCGCCGGAGGCGTCGGCGGTCTCCGCCAGTTCCTCGGCGTCGAGCTGATCGATGTCGGCGGTCAGACGGCGACCGAGTCGACGAAAATATCCCGAGTCCGGACCCGATCCCGACTTGCGTCCGCCCGTGGATGACGACATGGCACGCTTCTCCCGCTAGTTGGCCGTACACCGCCACTGTAGTTGGGCAAACACCTCGGCCGCTACGCTCGGTCCGTGATGTGCACCCCACCCCAGGTCACCGTGGTCGCCCTGCCCGGAACCGGCTCCGATGCCGATTTCGCCGCACGGGCTTTCGGTCCCGCGGCGGCCGCCGCCGGTCTGTCGTTCCAGGCCGTCGAGCCGGATCCGCGGGCCGTGATCGCGAGCTGTACCGCGGCTTTGGACGCCGCGGCGGCACGCGGTCCGGTCCTGGCCGCAGGCATTTCACTCGGTGCCGCGATCGCGCTCGACTGGGCTGCCGAGAGCCGCACCGCGGTGGTCGGTGTCATCACAGCATTACCCGCGTGGACCGGCGCCGAAACCGCCGACTGCCCAGCGGCGTCGAGCGCCTCGGTTACCGCCGGGCAATTGCGCGCCGACGGCCTGGAGGCGGTGATCGCCCGCATGCGCGCCTCGAGCCCGCCCTGGCTGGCCGACGCGCTCACCCAGTCCTGGCGCGGGCAGTGGCCACACCTGCCCGACGCGCTCGAGGAGGCGGCGGCCTACGCCTGGCCGACGACCGACCTGCTGGCGCGCGTCGAGGTGCCGGTGGCGGTCGTCGGCGCGAGTGACGACCCGGTGCACCCGATCGCGGTGGCCGAGCAGTGGGCGGCCACGCTGCCGCAGGCGCGCTTGCACAAGGTGACCCTGGCCGAACTCGGCGCGGATCCGGCGGTGCTGGGCCGGGCCGGGTTCGCCGAACTCGCCGCGGCCGGCGCCGCCTGGTAGACGGAACCGGCCGCGTGCGGCCCTAGTTCAGGCCGAGCTGCTGCATGGCCGAGCCGTCGGCGCCGCGACGCGGCTCGTCGGGCAGTTTCGGCGGCAGCGCCGAGGTGGGCGCCGCCTGCGCGGCCGCGGCCTGCGCGGCGATGGCCTGCTGCTGCGCCTGGACCTGCTGCTGGTGGGCGGCCGCGAGCTGCTCGGCCAGTTCCTGGGGCAACACCACCGGCAGCGGGTCACGCACCGGCAGCGGCTCGGAGCCCCGGCGCACCACGGCGTCGGCGAGGACCGCGCGGGCCGCGGTGATCAGCGGGCTCCGATCGTCGACGGCGCCCGAGGGGCCCGCCGCGACGAGCCGGATCATCCAACGCGGACCGTCGACACCGATGAAACGCAGATCGGCACCCTCGGTGATGGCCTTGACCTCGCGACCCCACGGCCCCTTCTCCACCGCGACGCTCGCGCCGTCGGCGCGCAGCGACTCGGCCAGATCGGCGGCCACGGTGCGCCACTGCCCGGCCGACTTCGGCGCGGCGTAGGCGGAGACGGTGAGCCTGCCGTGCTCGGTGGCCAGGTGCACCGCCTGCGGGGTGCCGTCCGGGCTCATCTCCACCTGGAGCTGACCGCCCGGCGGCAGCGGGATGACCACGGAGCCGAGGTCGAGCCGCTGCGCGATGACCTCGTCGGAGACCTCGCTGATGTCGTAGGGACCGGCGGCGGCGTCGGGCTGATGATCGAAGTTGCCGTAGATCCGCTCGTCGGTGGGCGCGTCGTCGAAGTCGAGGCGAGCGAAGTCGGGGCGCGGGAACTCGTCGGTGTCGTACTCGTCCTCGTCGTAGCCGTCGAGCTCGTCGTAGCCCTCGGCGTCGTCGTAGCGGGGCTCGTCGTAGTCGACGACCTCCTCGTCGTGACGCCGCTTCTTCTTGCCGAACAGACCCATTACGCCTCCTCGCCGGCCAGGCTCGCGTGCCCGCCGCTCGACCCGTAGCCACCGGTTCCGCGCGCGGTGTCGTCGAGATCGTCGACCTCGGCGAAGTCGACCAGCTCCACCCGCTGCACCAGCAGCTGGGCGATCCGGTCGCCACGGCGCAGTTCGATCGCCGTGCGCGGGTCGTGGTTGATCAGGCACACCTTGATCTCGCCGCGATAGCCCGCGTCGACCGTGCCCGGGGTGTTCACCACCGACAGACCGGCCTTCGCGGCCAGCCCGGACCGGGGATGGATCAATCCGACGGTCCCCACGGGCAGCGCGATCGCGATCCCGGTGCCGACCAGCACCCGCTCGCCCGGTTCGATGATCACGTCCTCGGTGGTACAGAGATCGACGCCCGCGTCGCCTTCATGGGCGCGCGTCGGCACAGGGATGCCGGGATCGAGCCGCCGCAGCGGAATCGGTGCAAGTGCGTTCACATCGGTCGAGCCTACGCGCTCGAGGGGCCGACCTTGCGGTCACCGCCCCGGCTCGGTGGCCTACTCTGGACACGTGCCCGACCAGCCCCGTTCGACGACCACCGACACCACCGACACCGACCACCACGAGCCGGTGACACACGCCCCCTCGCCCTACCGCGAGCGGCTGTGGGTGCCGCTGTGGTGGTGGCCGATCGGCTTCGCCATCGCGGGCCTGCTGGCCGCCGAGATCCACATGGGCGCGCCCGGCCTGCGCGCGTGGCTGCCCTATGTGCTGCTGGCGCCGGTACCGGTCTGGATCCTGCTGTGGATGAGCAGGCATCGGCTGGAGGTCACCGTCACGCCCGACGGTGCCGCGGAACTGCGCGTCGACCGCGCCCACCTGCCGGTGAGCTTCGTCGCGCGCGCGGCCGCCGTCGCACCGACGGCCAAGAGCGCGGCGCTGGGGCGTCAGCTCGACCCCGCCGCGTATGTCCAGCATCGCGCCTGGATCGGGCCGATGGCGCTGCTGGTGCTCGACGACCCGGACGACCCGACGCCGTACTGGTTGATCAGTACGCGCAGGCCCGAACGGGTCCTGGCCGCGCTCGGACTCCCGAGCGCGGGCTGACCCTCGTCTCTTCTCGTTATGCCGCGCAGTCCATGCAGATCAGCTGGCCGCCCTTCTCGCTGGCCAGGCGGCTGCGATGGTGCACGAGGAAGCAGCTCGAACAGGTGAACTCGTCCGCCTGCTTCGGGATCACCCGAACGCTGAGTACTTCCTCGGACAGGTCCGCGCCGGGAAGCTCGAACGATTCCGCCGTATCGGACTCGTCGATGTCCACGACGGCGGACTGCGCCTCGTTGCGGCGGGCCTTCAGCTCCTCGAGCGAATCCTCCGACACTTCGTCGGATTCGGTGCGCCGCGGTGCGTCATAGTCGGTTGCCATGTCGTCTTCCCCTCAGTCCTTACTCCGTATATCCCGGATCGGTTCGCCGACCGAGATCCCCGTAGGGATTCGGCCTTCGTCCCGCCCCGCCGGTGGTGCACCTCACACGTACACCGACTCGCCTATCAGGGTCGATCGGCGAAGATCTACTCCGACAGCGTTCGGTTAACGCAGGACATGCCCTGGTTGTTCCCGCGACCGTGCACCGTTTCACCGGTGTTTATTCGATCTGGGCGGCCAGACAATAGCGGACCTACGGACAAATGTCGCAATCAAATCCCGGCCGAGTCGAAACCGACGACGAATCTTCACCTGGCGGGAAACTCGCCGAGACCTCCGGCGCGGGCGCGTGGCCGCCGAACTCGTAGAGTGAGCGCGTGGTTTCACTGATCACCGAAGGCAGCGCGACCGATCGCGACGGCAACCCCTATCCGCGGCGGCGGCCCGAGCTCTGGCTCGCGCTCGTCCTCGTGCTGGCTCTGGTGAGCCTGTTCGTCTGGATCACGGCGTTTCGCACGCATGACGACAGCAACGAGCCGATGGCCTGCAACGCGCCGAGCACCCCGACGGCCACCAACGCGGCCCAGCCCGCGCCGCTGGGCACCCGGGTGGGTCCGAGCCGCCTCGACGACGTCGACCCGGCGGCCCTGTCGGAGTCCAAGGTGCGCGTGTTCAACGCCAACGGCAAGAGCGGGCAGGCGGGCAACATCGCCACCGCGCTGGGCGACCTCGGCTTCGCGAGCGCGCCGGGGACACAAGTCGGTAACGATCCGGTCTACGTCAACGGTGACCTCAACTGCACCGGCCAGATCCGCTTCGGCGTGAACGGCAGGCCGGCCGCGGCCTCGGTGCAGCTGGCCGCGCCGTGCGCCGAGCTGATCGAAGATCCGCGCACCGACGACAGCGTCGACCTGGTCCTCGGCCTCGGCTTCGGCGAGTCGCTGCGCCCCGGCGCCGACGCGGAGGCCGTGCTGCGGGCCCTGAAGAATCTCGCGCCGGGGGCGAGCTCGTCCTCGATCGATCCCGACCTGCTCGAGGCCGCCCGCACCGTCCAGTGCTGACGGCCCGCCGGCTCAGTCGGGCAGCGCGGCGGTCGCGCCGACCCGCGTCAGCAGCCCGGACAGGTCGGCGGCCACACCGGGCGCCGCCACGACCGTCAGCTCCCCGGCGGCACCACCCACGGTGACGTCGGGGACCCGCACCACCGCGCCCGCCTCGGCGGCGATCAGCGCGCCCGCCGCCCAGTCCCAGGCATTGAGGCCGTGTTCGTAATAGCCGTCGAGTTCGCCCGCCGCGACGTGGCACAGGTCCATCGCGGCCGCGCCGAGCCGACGGATGTCGCGGATCTCCGGCAGGATCGCCGCGAGCAGTTCGGCCTGCTTCGCGCGGCGCGCGGGGCCGTAGGCGAACCCGGTCGCGATCAGCGCCACCGCGAGCGAATCCTCGCGCGCGCAGCGCAGCCTGGTGCGGGTGCCGTCGGCGCGCACGGCGTGGGCGCCGCCGCCGAGCGCGGCGCTGTAGGTCGTCGCGGCGGCCACGTCGACGACCGCGCCCGCCACCGGCCTGCCGTCGCGCACCGCGGCCACCGACACGGCGTAGCCGGGCAGCCCGTAGAGGAAGTTGACGGTGCCGTCGATCGGGTCGACGACCCACGTGACGGCCCCCGCCGCGCTCGCGCCGACATCACCACCGCCCTCCTCTCCGAGGATCGGGTCGGCGGGCCTGCGCTCGGCGAGCAGCGCGCGGATGAGCTGTTCGGACTCGGTGTCGACGACGGTGACCGGATCGGTGACGTGCCCCTTGGTCGCGACGGCGCCCGCGGCGGGACCGTCCGCGGCGAACACCTCCGGTCTGCGGGCACGCACGTGCGCGGCCGCGGCTTCGGCGAGTTCCACGGCGAGCGAACGCAATTCGTCGTGATCGGCGGCGACGGTGGGGGCGATGGTCTCGGAGCTCGTGTGTTCGGGCACTACTCCATGCCATCACATGCCGGGTCGGCTCGCCCGGAACGTGACACCCGCTACTCTTTGTCAGGCACATCGACCGGACCAGCGAGGGGTTGAACCATGTCTGCTCGAGGGCACGCCTTCGGCATCGATATCGGCGGTAGCGGCGTCAAAGGCGCGCAGGTGGATCTGGCCACCGGCCTGCTGACCCACGACCGGATCAAGATCGCCACACCGCAGCCGTCGACCCCGGACGCCGTCGCGGGCGCGGTCGCCGAACTGGTCGCGCAGGCGGGCTGGGACGGCCCGGTCGGCCTGACCATGCCCTGCGTGGTCCTCGACGGCCACGCCAGGACCGCCGCCAACATCGATCCGGGCTGGATCGGCACCGACGCGCGGGCCCTGTTCGCCAAGGCGCTGGGCGGGCGCGAGGTGACGGTGCTCAACGACGCCGACGCCGCGGGCCTTGCCGAGGACACCTACGGCGCCGCCCGCGACCTCGACGGCCTCACCCTGCTGCTCACCTTCGGCACCGGTATCGGCTCGGCGCTGCTCTACAACGGCACCCTGGTGCCGAACTCCGAGCTGGGGCATCTGGTGGTCGACGGCGCCGAGGCCGAGCACCTGGCCGCCGCCTCGGTGAAGGACCGCGAACAGCTGAGCTACCCGCAGTGGGCGCAGCGCGTGAGCACGGTCCTGCGCCACCTCGAGGACCTGTTCTGGCCGAAGGTGATCGTCGCGGGCGGCGGTATCAGCCGGGACCACGAGCAGTGGATTCCGTTGCTCACCAACCGAACTCCGGTGATTCCGGCCGTTCTGAAGAACACCGCGGGTATCGTCGGCGCGGCGATGGCCATCGACGGTGGCATCGCACCGTAGCCCGGCGCGCGGGGCGACGCAACGCCTCGGTGGCATCGTGCCATGAGTACCCTGGTTGGATCGTTACAATGGAACACGTCCGGCGGTGAGCCGGTGAAACCTTCCGGCCGCAGCCGGTCGCCCGCCGACCGACGCACCGCCGGTGCAACCCGACCGACCGCTCCGCCGGAAAATCACTCTGGCGTGACGCCGCACGAGACCGTCACGAAAGGGCGTACGTGGTAGCCACGAATACCCGTCAGACCGCCGACTCGGCCGACGCCGACGCCGACGCCACCACCCCGGCCAAGAAGGCTCCGGCCAAGAAGGCCGCCGCCAAGAAGGCCCCGGCGAAGAAGGCCGCTGCCAAGAAGGCTCCGGCGAAGAAGGCTGCCGCCAAGAAAGCTCCGGCCAAGAAGACCGCCGCCAAGAAGGCGACCGCGGCCGAGGGTGGCGCCGAGCAGCTCGACGACGAGTCGATCGAACTCGACGATCTCGGCGATCTCGAGGTCTCCGAGGACGAACTCACCGACGGCGACGCGCTCGTCGAAGAGGTCGCCGAGGACACCGCCGAGGAAGCCGAGACCGAGGAACCGTCCGAGAAGGACAAGGCCTCCGGCGATTTCGTGTGGGACGAGGAGGAGTCCGAGGCGCTGCGGCAGGCCCGCAAGGACGCCGAGCTCACCGCCTCCGCCGACTCGGTGCGCGCCTACCTCAAGCAGATCGGCAAGGTCGCGCTGCTCAACGCGGAAGAGGAGGTCGAACTCGCCAAGCGGATCGAGGCCGGCCTGTTCGCCGCGGAGAAGATGCGCGAGTTCGCCGAGGCGGGCGAGAAGCTCTCGGTCACCACCCGCCGCGACTTCAACTGGATCGTGCGCGACGGCAACCGGGCCAAGAACCATCTGCTCGAGGCCAACCTGCGCCTTGTCGTCTCGCTGGCCAAGCGCTACACCGGCCGCGGCATGGCGTTCCTGGACCTGATCCAGGAGGGCAACCTGGGTCTGATCCGCGCGGTCGAGAAGTTCGACTACACCAAGGGCTACAAGTTCTCGACCTACGCGACGTGGTGGATCCGGCAGGCCATCACCCGCGCCATGGCCGATCAGGCCCGCACCATCCGCATCCCGGTGCACATGGTCGAGGTCATCAACAAGCTCGGCCGCATCCAGCGCGAGCTGCTCCAGGACCTGGGCCGTGAGCCCACGCCGGAGGAGCTGGCCAAGGAAATGGACATCACGCCGGAGAAGGTCCTCGAGATCCAGCAGTACGCGCGTGAGCCGATCTCGCTGGACCAGACCATCGGCGACGAGGGCGACAGCCAGCTCGGTGACTTCATCGAGGACTCCGAGGCCGTCGTCGCGGTCGACGCGGTGAGCTTCACCCTGCTGCAGGATCAGCTGCAGTCGGTGCTGGAGACCCTGTCCGAGCGCGAGGCGGGCGTGGTCCGGCTGCGCTTCGGCCTGACCGACGGTCAGCCGCGCACCCTCGACGAGATCGGCCAGGTCTACGGCGTCACGCGTGAGCGCATCCGGCAGATCGAGTCGAAGACGATGAGCAAGCTGCGCCACCCGAGCCGCTCGCAGGTCCTGCGCGACTACCTCGACTAGCGCCCAGCGCGCGAGGCCCGGTTCCATCCTCGGATGGGACCGGGCCTCTTTTTGTTTCCGAATGAGAATGCCGAGCGGTTGGTATTCCCAATAAACCGGACGCGGTAACCGTTTCGTGATCAAACCCACACCGGCGAATCGCACTGCGAACACTCCGAATTCACGATCCGGCCCGTATCGTCGGGCACCAAGCTTTTCGTTCTACCGCCGCCCGGCTGCGGTATTCGGCATTGAGGGTTTCGCGGCGTGCTCGACATCTATCACTTCAGCTACGGCTGGATCACCCCTGTTCTCGCCTATTTCATGTCCGTCACGGGCTGCCTGCTGGGTCTGCAGTGCGCCGCTCGCGGCCGCAACGCGGTCGAGGGCCGCGTCGGCTGGCTGATCGGCGCCGCGATCGCGATCGGCGGAACCGGCATCTGGGTCATGCATTTCATCGCGATGCTCGGATTCACCATCCGCGGCAGCGAGATCCGCTATGACATCCCGCTCACGCTCTTCAGCGCGATCACCGCGATGGTGGTCGTCGGGATCGGGCTGTTCATGGTCAACAAGCCACAGCCCACGCTGCGTTCGCTGCTGGGCGGCGGCACGATCACCGGCCTCGGCGTCGGCACCATGCACTACTCCGGCATGTACGCGATGAAGTCGACGGCGACGGTGACCTACGACGCCGGCCTGGTCACGCTGTCGATGGTGATCGCGGTCGTGGCCTCGATCGTGGCACTCTGGTTCACCCTGCGCGTCAAGGGTTTTCTGGCGACCGTGGGCGCGGCGATCATCATGGGTGTCGCCGTCACCGGCATGCACTACACCGGCATGGCCGCCATGCACGCCCACGCCAACCACCATGCCGCGCCGCCCTCGGGATCGGGCGCGATGGATCTGCTGGCGCCGCTGATCGGGGTGAGCAGCATCGTCACCATGCTGGTGCTGATCAGCGTGAGCCTCACCGAGATCGAGAACGAGGAGGCGCTGCCGCGGATGTGGCTCACCTCCCGGCATCAGCCGAAGCCGCGCACCCGGTCGCCCCAGCCGGCGCCCCCGGCCGCCGCGCCGATGGTGGCCCCGACGATGCCTGCGCCGATGCCCGCTCAGCAACCGGCGCACGGAGCGCCGATGCCCGTTCCGCTCCCGGGCGAGCGGGTCGAGTACCGCACCGAGCAGCTGGCCTACGAGGGTGTCGGCGCCTGGCCGCGCCGCATCGTCGACTGATCAGTTCGCCGCCAGACCCGTTCGGCCCCTGCCGAACTCGACGACGGGCTCGACGATCCTGGCCGCGATGGGCCCGAGAATCGCCATCAGCAGGACATAGGCCGAGGCGAGGGCGGCCAGCCGCGCGTCGGCCTTGCCGTAGGCGACCGCGAGACCGGCGATGACGATGGAGAATTCGCCACGCGCCACCAGCGCGGCGCCCGCCCTGGCCCGCCCCATCCGCCGGATCCCCTGCCTGCTCGCCGCCCACCAGCCGACGGCGATCTTGGTGCCGGTGGTGACCACGGCCAGCGCCACCGCCCAGCCGAACACCGGCGGCACGGCGGCCGGATCGATGGACAGGCCGAAGGCGACGAAGAAGATCGCGGCGAACAGATCGCGCAGCGGTTCCAGCAGCCGGGCCGCCTCGTGCGCGGTGGACCCGGAGATCGCGATCCCGAGCAGGAACGCGCCGACCGCGGCCGAGACGTTGAGTGCCGAGGCGACCCCGGCCACCAGCAGAGCCGCGCCGAGCAACTGCAGCAGGAACACCTCGCGGTCGGCACTGTCGACCACCGCGGAGACGAACCTGCCGAAGCGCAAGGCCACGATCAGCACCGCCGAGATCGTGGCCAGCGCGATCGCCAGCGACACCAGGCCGCTGAGCAGGCTCAGCCCGGCCAGCATCATCGTCAGGATCGGCAGGTACACCGCCATCGCCAGATCCTCGAACACCAGGATCGACAGCACCACGGGGGTCTCGCGGTTACCGAGGCGGCCCAGGTCGTCGAGCACCTTCGCGACGATCCCCGACGACGAGATGTAGGTGACGCCGCCGAGCACCACGGCCCCGACCGCACCCCAGCCGAGGATCAGGGCCACCGCGGCGCCGGGCAGCGCGTTGGCGACCAGGTCGAGCACGCCCGCCGCCCACGACCGCCGCAGGCCGGTCATCAGCTCGGGCGCGGTGTACTCGAGTCCGAGCAGCAACAGCAGCAGGACGACCCCGATCTCCCCGGCCAGGTGCCCGAACTCGGTGGCCACCTCGAGTTCGAAGAACCCGCCGCGCCCGAACGCCAGTCCGCCCAGCAGGTACAGCGGGATCGGCGACATCCCGAACCGGCCGGCCACTCGCGCGCAGATCCCGAGCGCGAACAAGATCACGCCGAGTTCGAGCAGAGCGAGCGCCTGCGAGGTCACGGCGGTCAGCCGTGCGTGAGGATCTTCGCGGCCGCGTCCAGGCCGTCCGGGGTGCCGACGACCACGAGCAGATCACCCTCGGTGAAGGTGAAGTCCGGGCCGGGCGACGGGTGCAGCTGACCGGCGCGCATCACCGCGACGATCGAGGTCTTGGTGCGGGTGCGCATGGCGGTCTCGCCCAGGGTGCGGCCCGCGTAGGGGGAATCGTCGAGGACGGCGAGCTGGCGGGTGGTGATCCCGGGCAGATCGCGATGGTCGTCGTTGAGCTTGGCGACCAGTTGCGGCGCGCCGAGCAGGTTCGCCAGCACCGACGCCTCGTCGGTCGAGAGCGGGATCTGGGCGGCGATCGCGTCCGGGTCGTCGGATTTGGACACGATCAGGTCGATATCGCCGTCGCGGTGGGCCACCACGCCGACGCGGCGGCCCGACCTGACTTCGAAATCCTTGCGCACTCCGATCCCCGGTAGCGCTGTGACGTCGACGTTCACCCTGCCCAGGGTAGTCCCGCCGGGTCGCCCGATTGTGGTCTACGCCACGTCGCCACGCCGAGGCGTGGTGAACTCACCGTCGGGTCCCGGCGGGTACGGCACGGCCGTGAGCACCGCGGCGACCGGGAGCGGACCGTACAGATGCGGGAACAGCATCGACGCGGGATCGCTCGGCACGCCCGGCTCCCATTTCACCTCGCCGGTGAACCGGGCGGGGTCGAGCCACAGCACCATCATGTCGGTACGGCCGGCGTAGAGCCGGTTGGCAGGCAGGTGGACCTGGGCCGGAGTCGACAGGTGGACGAAACCGCTCTCGGTCAGCGACGGCGGCCTGCGTTCCCCGGCCGCGCGGGCCTGCTCCCATTCTTGGGAAGAACACAGATGAACAAGCGTGTGGGTGTCGGATATCACGGGTAATCTCCCGGTAGACAACAGGTTCGGACGACGAAGACCCTGTCACAAGATCGCGCGTAACGAGCAACACCGCAGCGAGCGATCACTCCCATGAGTGACAGGAGCGACTAGGAGGTGGGACAGACGGCGCCACGGGTGATCGGCGAGTGCTCGAGACGGTGACCAGCGACTGTTCGCTTTCCGCGAAACCGCAGGTCGTGTTATCGAAAACACAAAGATTCACTTCCGGGAACAAAGCCTGAACCCCGATCGTCTGACAAAGTAGTCGTACCACTGCTGGGAAGTAGCGGACGCGAGCCACGTGGAGTGACCACGGGGCCCACACCTAGGCGAACGGCCACGCAGCGCCGGGAGCCGGGACGGAGGAGTCATGCCAGGAACCCTGACCAGCACCCCACTGACCGCGGTCGATCGTTGCGATCGTTGCGGGGCGGCTGCCCGAGTGCGTGCCGTTCTTCCCGCGGGTGGCGAGTTGCTCTTCTGCCAGCACCACGCGAATGAACACATGGACCGTTTGCGCGAGCTCGAAGCCGTGATCGACACGGAATCAGCGCCCGCTCTCTGACCACTCCTCGCGTCCGAAACAACAACATCTGACAACAGAACATCCCGACAGCGGGCGACCGGATTCCGGCGCCCGCTGTTCGCGTGTCCGGGGTCAGCGGGCGTCGGCCAGGATGCCGTCGACGAGGGTGGCCACACCGTAGGCGAAGGCGCCGTCGGGATCGGCCGGTGCCTGATAGTGCTCACCGGCGGCGGTACCGACCCGCCCGGCCAGCGGAAAGTCCTCGGCGGGCATCACCCGCGCCAGCAGCGGTCCGTGGACCTGCCACCAGTCGGCATCGCTGAGCTGGGTGGCCGCGCCGACCGCCGCCACGGCCAGACGCGCGTTGCCGGTGGCGAAGTCGGTGAGCACGGCGATGGCCCGGTCCATGGCGAGGTCGGACAGCCCGGTGTCCTCGATGGCGCGCAGCTGGTTCTCGAAGCGGCGCATCCTGGCCGGGCCGAGCACCTGCCGCCACGGCGAGACCTCGAGCAACCACGGATGCGCGAGCAGCTCGGCGCGGACCCGCGTGGCGATCGCGATCATCCGATCCCGGACCGGCAGGGTAGCCGGGATCGGCGGGTCGTCGGCGGCGACGGCGTCGACCATGAGCACGATCAGTGCCTCCTTGCTGGGCACATACGTGTAGAGGCTCATCGCGCGCAGGCCGAGTTCGGCGGCGACCGCGCGGATGGTCAACTTCTCGATGCCGTCTCGGTCGGCGAGGGCGATGCCCGCGGCGACAACGGTGTCGACCGAGAGCGCGGGTTTCGGGCCACGCGTGCCGGGCTTGGCGGGTAGTGCGTGCCGCCACAGCAGCTCGACGATCCGGGTGGCCTGGGCGGTGGGGCTCTCCTCGCCGTGGGTGGGCACCGGCTCCGTCCTTTCTGGCGCTCGGGAACAAACTCAGTACAGTGTACGTTGTTCGGTTGTTCGTGTTGCCCGTTCAGAGGAGAACGCCCTGCCCGCCACTCAGGCCACCTACCTCCCCGACCGTCACCTGTTCGCGCTGTGGACCTGGACCGGACACGGCGCAGGCCCCGCGCCCGACGACGTCGGCGACCCCGAACTGCTGACCCTGGCCCTGCCGGTCGGCGAGCGCGGCGCGATCGAACCGATCGAGATCCCGGCCACGGTGGCGACCCCCGCCGAGCTGGCCGAGCTGGCCATGGTGCCCGACACCGACCTCGCGCCCTCGGCGCGCGCCTGGCGCGCCCTGCTCGCGGCCGCGGACCGGTCCCATGGGCAACCTCGCGGCGAGTCCGCGCGGCGATCGGCCGACGCGTCCGCGACTCGCACGGACCACCGCGGCGCCGCCGCGCCGGACACCAACAGGATCGATCGTGCGGCCGCCGCGGCGTCGGCCGCTGCCGACCCGACGGTGCTGCCGATCGCGGCGCACGCCGTGCCCGATGCCGTCGGCAGCGCGATCGTCTCGGCCGAGCGGGCCGTGCGCGTCCTGAGCGAGACCGAGGCCGTCGCCGCCGAGCTGGCCGACGTTCTCGATGCCACGCTGCGGCCCTATCAGGTGCGCGGCGTCAGCTGGCTGCGCGAGACGGTCGACGCGTACGGCGGCGCGGTCCTGGCCGACGAGATGGGACTCGGCAAGACCGTGCAGACCATCGGGTTCCTCACCGGGCGCGCGGCGGACGGGGCGCAACTGGTGGTGTGCCCGACGTCGCTGGTGGGCAACTGGGTGCACGAGATCACGCGCTTCGCCCCCGGCCTGACCGCGGTGTCCTGGCGGGGCGGCGAGGTGCCGGCCACGGCGGGGACAGTTGTCGTGACCGGATATCCGACGCTGCGGCTCCACGGCGCGGCTCTGATCGAACAGCAATGGGCGACCGTGGTGTTCGACGAAGCGCAAGCGCTGAAGAACCCGCGCACCCAGGTGTCGAAGGCCGCGCGTGCCCTCCCCACCGCGGCCAAGGTGGCACTCACCGGCACGCCGGTGGAGAACCATCTCGACGAACTGTTCGCGCTGCTGAATCTCACGGTGCCGCGCCTGTTCGCGCATCGCACCCAGTTCCGGCGGCGGTTCGTCAAACCGATCGAGGAGGGATCGGCCGACGCGGCCGCCCGGCTGCGCGACGCGGTGGAGCCGGCGGTGCTCGGCCGCAAGAAGATCCACGTGGCGGCGGCGCTGCCCGCCAAGATCCACAGCGATCTGCTCTGCGATCTGACCGCCGAGCAGGAACGCGTGTACGACGCGGTGCTGGCCGAGGCGCTCGACGAGGGCTTCGGTTCCGGCCTGCAACGGCAAGGCCGGGTGCTCGCGGCGCTCACCCACCTCAAACAGGTGTGCAACCACCCCGGGCTGGTCTCCGGTGAGCTGGGTGAACTCGCGGGCCGCTCCGGCAAACTCGACCTGTGTGCCGACATCGTCGGCACCAATCTCGAGACCGGCGACCCGACGCTGATCTTCACCCAGTACCGGCAGACCGGTGAGCTGCTGGTGCGCCACCTCGCCGAACAGTTCGGGGTCGAGGCGCCGTTCTTCCACGGCGGGCTCGACGCCGATCAGCGCGCCGGCATCGTCAGCGCGTTCCAAGCACCCGATGGCCCACCGGTTCTCGTGCTGAGCCTGCGCGCCGCCGGCACCGGTCTCACCCTTACCCGTGCCGCCGATGTGATCCACTTCGACCGCTGGTGGAACCCCGCGGTCGAGGCGCAGGCCTCCGATCGGGCGCACCGGATCGGGCAGACCCGCACCGTCACCGTCACCACGCTCACCAGCGCGACCACCGTCGAGGAACACATCGCGGCGATGCACACCCGCAAGTCGGCGCTGACCGATCTGTCCGACGCGGCGGGCATCGCCGAACTGGCCAGGCTCGACGACGACGCGCTCGTCGACATCCTGCGACGGAAGCGAGAGAACTGATGCCGGACAACGAATTCGGATACACGCCCTGGGGCAAGGACTGGGTGCGCCTGGCCGAACCGCTGCGCCAGACCCGCCCCGAACCGCTGCTCCCCCGCGCCCGCAGCATCGCCCGCAACGGTGGCGTGCGCACCGAGATCGGGACGCGCACGGTCCGCGCGCACCTGCACCGCGGCGGGCAGGCCTCGGTCGCCCACGTCGAGGTGGCGCCGCTGAGCCGGGCGGCGGTCACCGCGATCGCCGCGGCGATCCCCGACCCGTCGGTGCTCACGGACGAGATGCACCGCACCCTGATCGACGCCGGGCACTCGCCCGCGCCGACGCTGGTGAGCACCGACTGCTCCTGTTCGGCGCGGACCGAGCGCTGCGTGCACGTGCTCGCGGTGCTGTACACGATCGCCCGGCAGGTCGACGAGAATCCGCGGCTCGCACTGGAATTGCAGGGTTTCTTCGACGCGACCACCGAGGACAGTGTGTCCACGCAGGTGCCGCGGTGGACCAGCATCAACAGCCTGGACCCGAGCCAGTTCTTCGCGCGAACGCCCTGACCGGCAGGCCGCGGTCGACCAGCGACCCGCGCCCTCGGCAGCACCCGTCCCCGGATGACCGAGGCCGCCGGCTGCCGAGGGAGCCGTTCGCGCTCAGGCGTTCGTACCACCGTCGACGGTGATGATCGCGCCGGTGACACTGCGCCCCGACGGCCCGGCCAGGAACGCGACCAGATCGGCCACGTCCTCGGGCGCGCCGAATCGCCCGAGCGCGTTGAATTCCCGCTGGGTGGGCGCGTGGTCGCCGACGGCGGGGTTCATGTCGGTGTCGGTGGGTCCGGGCTGCACGAGGTTGACGGTGATCCCGCGCGGCCCGAGTTCCCTGGCCAGCGCCTTGGTGTACCCGTTGAGCGCCGACTTGCTGAGGTTGTACAGCGCGATCCCGCCGAACAGCGCCCGGTCGGTCAGGTTCGAGCCGATCGAGATGATCCGCCCGCCCTCGCCCAGATGCGCCAGCGCGGCCTGCCCCGCGACGAACGGGGCACGGGCATGGATGTTCAGCGCGCGGTCGATCTCCTCGACGCCGAACTCCTCGTACGGCTTGGCCGGGAAGATGCCGGCGTTGTTCACCAGCACGTCGAGGCGGCCGAGGTCGCGCGCCGTCCGCTCGACGGCGGCGACCACCTCGCCTGCGTCGGCACTGTCGGCCCGCAGCGGCAGCGCGCGTCTGCCCAGCGCCTCGACCTCGGCGGCCACCGCCTTCGCCGCGACCTCGTCACGCTGGTAGGTGAACGCCACGTCGGTGCCCGCGGCGGCCAGCTTGCGGACGATGGCGGCGCCGATCCCCCTGCTGCCACCGGTTACCAGGGCCACGGTGTTGCTCGTCATCAGTGCTCGCTCCAATTCTGTAGTGATCGATATACAAAGAGCCAAGCGCACCGCCCGCCCCGGCGTCAATAGTTTCTTACCGATCGATACAGAAATATCTCACCGGGGTATATTCATCGATCGGTACAGAAAGGGTCCCCATGGCAGAGCGCGGCCGCCCCCGCGGCTTCGACCGTGACCTCGCCCTGCGGCGGGCGATGGAGGTGTTCTGGGAACGCGGCTACGACGGCGCGTCGATGAGTGATCTCACCACCGCCATGGGCATCAACACCCCTAGCCTCTACGCCGCGTTCGGCGACAAGGAGGCCCTGTTCCGGGCCGCCATCGAGCTCTACGGCCGCACCGAGGGCTCCCACACGGCGCGGGCGCTACGCGAGGAACCCACGGCCTACGCCGCGATCGAGGCGATGCTGCGCGACAACATCGGCGTCTACACCGACCCCGACCTCCCGCACGGCTGCATGGTCGTGCTGGCGGGCGCGACCTACACGACCCGCACGGCCTCGGTCCGCGACTTCCTCGTGGAGGCCCGCCGCCACACCACCGCCGACATCCGGGCCCGGCTCGACCGGGGCGTGCGCGAGGGCGACCTGAAACCCGGCACCGATACGGCAGCGCTGGCCGCGCTGTTCAGCACCGTCCTGTTCGGCCTGTCGATCCAGGCCAGGGACGGCGTCGGCCACGCCGAACTCCGCGCCGCCGTCGACAGCGCGCTGGAGATTCTCGCGCCGTCGGTGACAGGCACGAGCGCGCGCATCTCCCACGACTGACGACGAACCGGTCGCGTCCATCGGACGGGCGCGGCGAGGATCGTCGCGGACGGCTGTCCGGACAGCCCGCCCTACTGGCGGCGCAGGGCCGCGATGCGCTCGCTCAGCTGGTCGGCGGTCGCCAGCGCGGTGGGCGGGCCACCGCATTCCCTGCGCAGCTCGCCGTGGATCACGCCGTGCGGCTTGCCCGTGCGGTGGTGGTGCATGGCGACCAGGCTGTTGAGTTCGCGGCGCAGCTCACCGAGCTTGTCCGAGGTGGCGATACGTTCGGCGACTGCGGCGGGAGCCGGCGCGGTCTCCTGCGCGCTGCGGTCGGCGAGTTGACGGGTCTGGCGTTCCCGCAGCAACGCCCGCATCTGGTCGGCGTCGAGCAGACCCGGGATGCCCAGGTAGTCGGCCTCCTCGTCGCTCCCGGCGAATGTGGCGGTGCCGAAGGAGGAGCCGTCATAGATCACCTGGTCGAGCTCGGCGTCAGCGGCCAGCGCGACGAAGGACTTCTCCTCCTCACCCGGCTCGTCCTTGGTCTTGTTCGCGTCGATCAGCAGTTCGTCGTCGAGCGCGTTCTTCTCGCGGTGCGGCTTGCCGATGACGTGATCGCGCTGCAATTCCAGCTGAGCGGCCAGATCGAGCAGCACCGGCACCGAGGGCAGGAACACACTCGCGGTCTCCTCCGGCCTGCGCGCACGCACGAAACGGCCGATGGCCTGGGCGAAGTACAGCGGCGTCGACGCACTCGTCGCGTAGACGCCGACCGCGAGCCGCGGCACGTCCACGCCCTCGGACACCATGCGCACCGCGACCATCCACGGCTGGGTGCCCTCGGCGAACTCGCCGATCCGGCTCGAGGACTGCGGATCGTCGGAGAGCACCACGGCGGGCTTCTCCCCCGAGATGTGTTCCAGCAGTTCGGCGTAGTCGCGGGCGCGTTCCTGGTCGGTGGCGATCACCAGGCCGCCCGCGTCGGGAATGCCGGAGGCGCGCAGCTGCCGCAGCCGGACGTCGGCGGCGCGCAGCACGGCGGAGATCCAGTCACCCGCCGGATCGAGCGCGGTGCGCCAGGCGCGGGCGGTCTGTTCGGCGTTGAGTGGTTCGCCGAGCCTGGCGGTGTGTTCCTCGCCCGCGCTGTCGCGCCAGTGCGCGTCACCGGAGTAGGCCAGGAAGACCACCGGGCGCACGACGCCGTCGGCGAGGGCGTCGGCATAGCCGTAGGAGTGATCGGCGCGCGAACGCGGGAAGCCCGCTTCGTCGGGTTCGTAGGTGACGAACGGGATCTTCGAATCATCGCTGCGGAACGGGGTTCCGGTGAGGGCGAGGCGGCGGGTGGCGTCACCGAAGGCCTCCTCGGTGGCCTCACCCCAGCTCTTCGCGTCACCGGCGTGGTGGATCTCGTCGAGGATCACCAGGGTGCGGCGATTCTCGGTGCGCACGCGATGCCGGGTGGGGTGGGCCGCGACCTGCGCGTAGGTCACCACCACGCCGTGATAGTCGCCCGAGGTGCCACCGGTGGAATTGGAGAAACGGGAATCGAGCTGGATGCCCGAGCGGGCGGCCGAGGCGGCCCACTGGTGCTTCAGGTGCTCGGTGGGCGCGACCACGGTGATCTGATCGACCGTGCGGTCGGCCAGCAACTCCGCGGCAACGCGCAGCGCGAAGGTGGTCTTGCCGGCACCCGGCGTCGCGACGGCGAGGAAGTCGCGTGGCTTGGTGGCCAGGTATTTCGTCAGGGCTCGGCGCTGCCAGGCGCGCAGGGTTCCCCCCGACACACCCCCCGCCGCCGAATCGCCCGGTGTACCCGCATCCTTCGCCGCAGCGGCGCCACCCGACCCAGTCACGCACACGACCCTAGCCGCCCGGTACGGCGTGTCGCCAAACCGACGCGGGGTGCGCGACCGGCATCACAACCGCGTCCGAGGTCACCGGCCATTTACCTGTTACCCGCCGACACGATGCCCGGCCCGTCCCCCATCGTCGGGATTCGTGCGGGATGCTGGACACGACATGAGCAACGACCAGGTCCGGGCAGCCGATGCGGCGCACCCACCGCGGACGCACGAGTCCGGCGGTGCGACGGCGCTGCCCCTCGACGATTCCGGAGTCGCCGGGCAACGCCCCCGCGAACACCGCTGGTGGGTGCGCTGGCTGGTGACGGCGTGGCGGCTCGTGGTCCGGGTGTCGGTCAAGGCCTGGAACGACTCGATCTTCGCCAAGTCGGCGGCGGCCGCATTCTGGCAGACCCTGTCGCTGGCGCCGCTGCTGCTCGGGCTGCTCGGCAGCCTCGGCTATGTGGGCGGGCTGTTCGGGCCGGACACCGTACAGATCGTGGAGGCGAAGATCATCGCCTTCAGCCGCGATTTCTTCAGTCCGTCGGTGGTCACCGACCTGATCGAACCGACCGTGGACGACGTGCTCGGCCGCGGGCGCGGCGCGGTGGTGTCGGTCGGTTTCGTGCTGTCGCTGTGGGCGGGTTCCTCGGCGATGGCGACCTTCGTCGACGCGATCACCGAGGCCCACGACCAGCAGGATGCCCGGCACCCGGTCTGGCAGCGGATCTTCGCGCTGCTGCTGTACGTGCAGTTCCTGGTGGCGGCGGTGCTGATCCTGCCGGTGATCGCGCTGGGTCCCACCCGGATCGGGCGGGTGCTCCCCGACGCCTGGCGCGAGCCCGGGCTGCGCCTGATCGACACCTTCTACTACCCGATCGTCGGCCTGCTGCTGATCGTCGGCCTCACCACGCTGTACAAGCTGGCGCTGCACAAGTCGCTGCCGTGGCACCGGCTGTTCGGCGGCGCGCTGGTCGCCGGGGTGTTCTTCATGGGCGCCAGCGACCTGCTGCGGCGGTACCTGTCCTGGATCACCGCGACCGGCGTCAGCTACGGCGCGCTCGCCACCCCGATCGCGTTTCTGCTGTTCACCTATTTCCTCGGCTTCGCGCTGATTCTCGGCGCGGAGTTCAACGCCGCGGTGCAGGAGTTCTGGCCCGCGCGGGCGACGCGGATGGAGCAGGTGAAGGAGTGGCTGAGCAGCCAGGTCCGCGGTGACGACGAGGAGCGTGCGGGGACCGCCGACGCCGCCGGGGCGGCGCCGGTCACCGAGGCGGCTCAGTCGCCCTTGCGCAAACCGTCGTAGATCTTCTTGCAGTCCGGGCACACGGGCGAGCCGGGCTTGGGCGAGCGCGTCACCGGGAAGACCTCACCGCACAGCGCGACGACCATCGTGCCCATCACGGCACTCTCGGCGATCCGGTCCTTCTTCACGTAGTGGAAGAACTTGGGGACGTCGTCGCCGGTCGTCTCGTCGGTCGTGGTGTCCGGGCGTACCAGAGTGTCTGTACTCACGCCATCCATGATGCCGCATCCGGCGGGTGCGGCGCTGACCAGCCGCGTGTGCGCTCGACGACGGCGAGTGGAAGACTCGGAGGTATGCAGTCCTACGGCGAGCCCTCCGGCGCCGACGAGCCGACACCGGACCCGGAGGTGACGATGCCCGCCGCGCCCACCTCGCGCGGCTATTTCCCCGGCGCCGACGCCAAACATCCCGTGCTGATCACCGAGGCCGCGCCCTCGCTCGACGAGCAGCACCGCGCCAGGGTGCGCCGCTACACGTTCATCATGGCCTTCCGCATCCCCTGCCTGATCCTGGCCGCGGTCGCCTACAGCATGTTCGAGAATCCCCTGCTGTCGATCCTGATCATCGTGGCCTCGGTGCCGCTGCCGTGGATCGCGGTGCTCATCGCCAACGACCGGCCCCCGCGCACCAAGGACGAACCGAGCCGCTGGGACGGGCGCCGCAACCAGGCCGCCCTCGACTCACGTCCGCACAAGGCCATCGACGGCTGACCGGGCCGGCCTGCGCACCAGCACCGACATCACCGCCGCGATCCCGCACAGCCCGCCCGCCACGTACCAGGCCAGGTCGTAGGAGCCCTGCAGATCGCGGATGAGCCCCGCCCCGGTGGCCGCGATCGCCGCGCCGACCTGGTGGGCCGCGAAGACCCAGCCGAACGCGATCGGGCCGTCGGCGCCGAACAGTTCCCGGCACAGCAGCACCGTGGGCGGCACCGTCGCGATCCAGTCCAGCCCGTAGAAGACGATGAACACCCACATGCTCGGCTCGGCGTGCGGGGCGAGCAGCGACGGCAGGATCAGCAGCGACAGTCCACGCAGCGAGTAGTAGCCGAGCAGCAGGTAACGCGGATCGACCCGGTCCGAGAGCCAGCCGGAGGCGATCGTGCCCGCCACGTCGAAGACCCCGATCAGGGCCAGCAGTCCCGCCGCGGTGGTCGGCGGCATGCCGTGATCGTGGGCCGCGCTTACGAAATGGGTGCCGACCAGCCCGTTGGTCGACGCGCCGCACACCGCGAAACCGCCCGCCAGCAGCCAGAATCCCGGCCTGCGCGCCGCGTCGGCCAGCACCCGCAGCGCCCGGCCCGCGCCACCGGTGCTCGGCACGCGCAGGCCCGCTTCGGACCCGGGCGGTGCGCCGTAGGCACCGACACCCGCGTCGCTGGGGTAGTCGCGCACGAACAGCCACACCAGCGGCACCACCGCCAGCGCGACACCGGACACGATCAGCGACGGCACCCGCCAGCCGTGCTCGTGCGCCAGCATCGACACCAGCGGCAGGAAGATCAGCTGCCCGGTCGCGCCCGCCGCGGTGAGCACGCCGGTGACCAGGCCGCGGCTGCGCACGAACCAGCGGCCGGTGATGGTGGCGACGAACGGCATCGACATCGACCCGACGCCCACCCCGACCAGCAGCCCCCAGGTCGCCACCAGCTGCCAGGCCTGGGTCATGAACACGGTGAGCCCGCTGCCGGCGGCGATCAGCACCAGCGCGGCGCAGACCACCCGGCGGATGCCGAAGCGATCCATCAGGGCCGCCGCGAACGGCGAGATCAGGCCGTACAGGAGCATGTTCAGCGAGACGGCCGTCGAGATGGTGGCGTGGGACCAGCCGAACTCCGCGTGCAACGGGTCGATCAGCACGCTGGGGACCGAGCGGAACGCCGCGGCACCGAGCAGGGCGACGAAGCCGACGCCCGCGACGATCCAGGCGGGGTGCAGGCGGGTCCGGTCCGGGGTCGCGGGCTCGTCCGTGGGCTCCGGAATCGTGGTCCCGGGATCGACCGGCTCGTCACCGGGCAGGCTCGAAGGGGCGCGCAAGTCGGTCATCGGAGTAGCGTCCCGGATCCACCACCGGGTGATCGAGTGGCCGTGATGCCATCTTTCATCGATATCCTGCCAATCTGCGCGGATGTCACGCCGGATGTGTCCCCGGCGGTCCGCCCGGCGCGCACGAGCGGGGCGGTGGACCCGTCGAACGGAACCGTTCGGTGCCGCGACGCGGTGCGACCAGCGGGCGGATCGGCGCATCGAGACGCTGATCGACCTCGGCACCACCACCGGCGTCGGCACGGAAACGGGTCGACAGCACGGGGCACCGTGACCTAGCGTTCGTTGGGGCGCGCCCTCGCGCACGACGCCGACGGGCGCCGGGCAGCGCGGAAAACGCTGTGCGCGTGCGCACTTCGATCGAGGACGGCGCCGCGTGGCGAGAACCGACTCGTCCCGCCGATGGGAGGCAAGATGATTCGCTGGATGTGGGCTTTCCTGGATCGGCCCGCCGACCTGTTCGACGACAGCGTGCGATTCTGGGCGACCGTGACCGGCTCGACGGTGTCGCCGCCGCGCGGCGAGCACGGCGAATTCGTCACGCTGCAGCCCGCTTCCGGCCCGGCCTGGGTGAAGATGCAGGCCGTCGGGGACCACGGCGGCATCCACCTCGACCTCGATGTCGACGACATCTCCGCCGCCGTCATCGGCGCCACCGCGCTCGGCGCCCGTGTCCGTACCACGGCGCCGGACTACACGGTGCTGGAAACGCCCGCCGGACAGACCTTCTGCTTCACTCCGTACCGGCGCGACAGCGGCGATCCGGTCACCGTGCACACCGCGCCCGACGGGACCCGCACCCGCCTGGACCAGATCTGCCTCGACCTGTCCGCCGCGGACCTGGGTGTCGACACGGCGTTCTGGCGGGCCGTCACCGGCTGGACGACGCTGCAGACCCGGCGCCCCGAGTTCGCCCGCCTGCGCGGCGACGGCGAACCCCTCCAGTTCCTGCTGCAACGGCTCGACGAGCCCCGTCCCGCGAGCGCGCACGTCGACCTGGCCTCCACCGACATCGCCGCCACCGCCGCCTGGCACGAATCCCTCGGCGCCACCCGCGTCACCACCGAACAGCACTGGATCGTCCTGCGCGACCCCGGCGACAGCCTCTACTGCGTCACCGCCCGCGATCCCCACACCGGGCTCCTCGCTCCGAAGCCCTGACTCCCTGGCCGCCTGTCACGCGGCTGGATCGTGTCGGCGACGCACCCCGGCCGTGTCGCCGCACACGCCCGGTCGTGCCGACCCGTCGCCCACCTGGCCGCGGCGGCACACACCGCTGGTCGTCCACTCCCTGCGTGCCGGCACCCACGGGCCCGCGACACACAGCCCCGAGCTGGTCGTTCCGGGCCGGACCCGCCCTGGCAGAGTGATCGGGTGCCTACGAAGCCCACCGCCACCGGTTCCCTGCTCACCGCACTGTGCCCCGATCTGCGCACCGCGCTGACCCGGGTCGGCTACGACGCCGACACCCTGCTGGACGCGCTCGGCGCCGACGCGCACGCCGCGCTGGGCCGGTCGGAGCCGGTGCCGGTGCGCAGAGCGGCACGCGCGGCGGGCGAGCTGGGCACCCTGGTCCGGCTGCTGCTGCTCGGCGACGCACTGCCCGAGCGCGCGGTGGCGGCGGCGCTGGCGCCGGTGCGGATCGACGACGCGCTCGCGGCGGGCCTGCTGGTGCGCGACGGCGACGAGGTCAGGGCCGCACTGGATCTGCGCCCGCTCGACACCGGGACGGGCACCCGCTGGATCCTGTCCGATCTCGACGACTCGATGCGCAGGCGCACCCTCACCGAGGACCACGTGCTCGGCGTCGGGCACGCGTCCCTGTCCCTGCTGCGGGCCACCCCGACCGAACCCGTCGGCACGGTGCTCGACCTCGGCACCGGCTGCGGCGTGCAGGCCGTGCACGCGGCGGGCTACGCGGGACGCGTCACCGCGACCGACGTCAACGCGCGGGCACTGTGGCTGGCCGAGGCCACCGCCGCGCTCAACGAACTCGACATCGAACTGCTCGAGGGCTCCTGGTTCGAACCGGTGGCGGGACGCCGGTTCGACCAGATCGTGGCCAATCCGCCGTTCGTGGTCGGCCCGGCCCGGATCGAGCACACCTATCGCGACTCCGGGCTCGCGCTCGACGGCGCCAGCGAACTGGTCATCGGACAGGCCACGGACCTGCTCGCGCCAGGTGGCACCGCCGCCATGCTCGCGGCGTGGGTGCACGTCGACGGGCAGGACTGGCGGCAGCGGGTCTCCTCCTGGCTGCCCACCCACGGCGTCGACGCCTGGGTGGTGCAGCGCGATGTCGCCGATCCCGCCCTCTACGTCGGCACCTGGCTGCGCGACGCGGGCCTGGACCCGCGCGACCCGGCGGCCCAGGAACGCGCCGACCAGTGGCTGGCGGCCTTCGACGCCGCCGACGTCGAGGGCATCGGCTTCGGCTTCGTCTACCTGCACGCCATCGACGGCCCCACCGAGCTGATGGCCGAGGACCTCACGCACGGCTTCGACGACCCGCTCGGCGGCGAGGTGGCGCCCTACTTCGCGCGCTCGGCCTGGCTGCGCGCCGTCGCCGCCGACGAGAACCTCGCCTGGAGTTCCCGGTTCGCACCGAGCCCGGCCACGGCGCTGGAGCGGGTCTACCTGCCCGGCGAGAACGGCTGGGACGAACAGGTGACGCGGCTGCATCGCGGCGACGGACCCCGCTGGCAGCACGAGGTCGACGACGCCACCGCCGCCCTGGTCGCGGGAATGCGACCGGATGGTCTGCCGTTGTACGAACTGCTCGAACTGCTGGCCCTCGCCGACGGTGCGGAGCAGGTCACCCCCGAGTTCGCCGCCGAGGCGCTGCGCGTGGTGGCCGGGTTGGTCCGCCACGGACTGGTGCGACCCGTCTGAGCCGCGACGTCGGTGGTGGCCGGTTCCGATACCGCGAGCTTCTCAGGAACTTCTCAGCCGTCGAGGTGGGAACCCGCAGCTCAGAGCGGTTTATCGCCGACCGGATCGGGAACTTTCTCTAAGTCGGGTCCGTTGATCGGAGTGAGACACCACCGACAGGAGGCAAGTCATGACAAGCCCCGCCACTACTCGTGTGCGCCCCAGCGAGTCCGATATCGACGCCCAGAGCCCGGCCGCCGACCTGGTACGCGTGTACCTGAACGGAATCGGCCGCACGGCACTGCTCACGGCGGCCGACGAGGTCGAACTGGCCAAGCGTATCGAGGCGGGCCTGTATGCCCAGCACCTGCTCGAAACCGGCAAGCGGTTATCCGCGACCCGCAAGCGTGACCTGGCGATTCTGGTCCGCGAGGGGCAGTCCGCCCGCTCGCATCTACTCGAGGCCAACCTGCGCCTGGTCGTGTCGCTGGCCAAGCGCTACACCGGCCGCGGCATGCCGTTGCTCGATCTGATCCAGGAGGGCAACCTCGGACTCATCCGCGCGATGGAGAAGTTCGACTACGCCAAGGGCTTCAAGTTCTCCACCTACGCCACCTGGTGGATCCGCCAGGCCATCACCCGCGGGATGGCCGATCAGAGCCGCACCATCCGGCTGCCCGTGCACCTGGTCGAGCAGGTCAACAAGCTCGCCCGGATCAAGCGTGAACTGCACCAGCAGCTCGGCCGCGAGGCCACCGACGCCGAACTGGCCGCCGAGTCGGGCATTCCGGTCGAGAAGATCGCCGATCTGCTCGATCACAGCCGCGACCCGGTGAGCCTGGACATGCCCGTCGGCAACGACGAGGAAGCGCCGCTGGGCGACTTCATCGAGGACTCCGAGGCCACCTCCGCCGAAAGCGCCGTGATCGCCGGACTGCTGCACCACGACGTGCGCAGCGTGCTGGCCACCCTCGACGAGCGCGAGCAGCAGGTCATCCGCCTGCGCTTCGGCCTCGACGACGGCCAGCCGCGCACCCTCGACCAGATCGGCAAGCTGTTCGGCCTGTCCCGCGAGCGGGTCCGCCAGATCGAGCGCGAGGTCATGTCCAAGCTGCGCAAGGGTGAGCGCGCCGACCGGCTGCGCGCCTACGCCAGCTGACCCACAGACCCGACGGCCCTTGTACGGGGGTCGTCTGCCGAGACGCCGACCGGTGACCGCGCCCCCTCCCCTCCGGGGTCGCGAGCCGGTCGGCGTTGTTCGTTCGACCGGTCCGGCGTGATCACGCCAGCCGGCGGGGGCCGGTGTCGAACCGGCTCGGTTCCGGGCCGATCCGGACGCGGGCGTAGATGATCTCCGCGGACGACGGCGCCGCGAGCACCGGATCACACGACAGTTCCCGCATCTCCGGCAGATCGTCGAACAGCGCCGAAATGCGTTGGGCCAGTTCGGCCAGCGCCGCCTTGTCGACGGCCGGGCCCGCCGGTCCGCCCGAGAGCAGCGGCGCGGCGCGTGGTGCGTCGATCAGGGCGGTCGCCTCCGCCTCGGTCAGCGGCAGCGCCCGGTAGGCGCGGTCGCCGAGCAGGTCGATGATCAGGCCGGACAGGCCGAACTCGATCACCGAGCCGAACGAGGGATCGTCGGTCACCCGCAGCACACAGCCGACACCCTTGGTCGCCATCTTCTGCACGTGCAGCAGCGGATCACCGCAGATCGCCACCAGATCGGTGTAGGCCTGGCGGACCGCGTCGGGCCCCCACAGGTCCAGCCGCACCCCGATCAGATCGGGGCGGCGCCGCCACAGTTCCCCCGTCGCCTTCGCCGCGACCGGATAGCCGAGTTCGGCCGCGGCCGCCACGGCCTGATCCGCGTCGCGCACGGCGCGGAACTCGACCACCTCGATGCCGTAGCACCCGAGCAACCGCACCGCCTCCTCATCGGTGAGCCAGCGGCCACCCGACTCGGCGAGCCAGCCCTGCACCAGCGTCGCGGCGGCCGCGGTGTCGATCCCGGGCGGGCGGACCACCGGCGAGACCGGTCGGTCCCGCCAGCGCGCGTATCGCTCGACGCGCGCCAGCGCCCTGGCCGCGCGTTCGGGATCCGGATAGGACGGAATCGACCCCCGCGCCGGCGCGCCGCCGGTGGTACGCACCGCCAGCAGCTTCGGGATGCCCGATTCGGCGACGAACGTGGTGAGCACCGGCTTGTCGCGATCGGGCGCGGCCGCCGAGGCCGCCCGCAGCGCGTCGGCGAAACCACCCATCGGGACCGGCACCGGCGGCGCGACGACGACGATCACCGCGTCGACCTCCTCGCTGCGCAACGCGGCCAGTACGGCCTCGCGGTAGTCGGCCGGGGTGGCCTCCGGTCCCAGATCCACCGGCCCGCCCACCGTGGCGCTGAGCGGGCCGCGCTCGGTGGGGCGGGCGCCGGGCCCACGGTCGACGGCGGTCACGGGCCGGTGCACCAGCAGGCCCTCGCTCTGCGCGGCGTCGATGGCGAGCCAATTCAGCGCGGCACTGTTGCCGACCACCGCCACCCGGGGACCACGCGGCAGCGGCTGACAGGCCAGCAGCGCGGCGCAGTCGAACAGCTCGGAGATGGAGTCGACCTGGATCACCCCGGCCTGGGTGAACAGGTCCCGCACCACGGTGCGGTCCATGTCGGTCCCCGCGGCGAGCCTGCCGCTGCTCACCGCCACGATCGGCTTGCCGCGCGCCACCCGCCGCGCCAACCGGGAGAACTTGCGCGGATTACCGAAGCTCTCCAGGTAGAGCAGGATCACCTCGGTGTCGGCGGCGGTGTCCCAGAACTGCAGCAGATCGTTGCCCGAGACGTCGGCGCGGTTGCCCGCCGAGACGAAGGTCGACAGGCCGAGGTTGCGGGCCGCGGCTTCGCCGAGGATCGCCGCGCCGAGCGGCCCGGACTGGCAGAAGAAGCCGATCCGGCCGCGCTCGGGCAGCACGGGCGCGAGCGTCGCGTTCAGGCCGACGGCCGGGTCGGTGTTGGCGATGCCGAGCGCGCTCGGCCCGACCACGCGCATGCCGTGTCCCCGCGCGGCGACGACGAGGTCGTGCTCGGCGGCCAGACCTTCCTGCCCGGTCTCGCCGAAGCCCGCTGTCAGCACCACCAGGCCTTTGACGCCCTTGGCCATACAGTCGTCGAGCACCGAGCCGATCGCCGCGGGCGGCACGGCCACGACCGCCAGATCCACCTCGTCGGGGATCTCGCGCACGGTCGCGTAGGCGCGCACCCCGCGCACCGAGCGCCGATGCGGGTTGACCGGAAAGACCGGTCCGCTGAAGCCGCCGGCGAGCAGGTTCGCCAGCACGGCGCCACCGACCCTGGTCCGCTCGGGTGACGCGCCGATCACCGCCACCGAGCCGGGCGCGAGCAGATTGCCGACACTGCGCGCCTCCGAGGCCGCTTCCCGCGAATCCCGCACGGTGCGCAGCGCTTCGGTGGGGTCGATGGCGAACTCCAGGTGTACCTCGGCGCCGTCGCGGCTGCGCTGGAGCTGGTAGCCCGCTTCCCGGAACACCGTCACCATCGCCTCGTTCTCGGCCAGCACCTCGGCGACGAACGCCACCACCTCGTTCTCGGCCGCGGCCCCGGCCAGGTGTTCGAGCAGCACCGAGCCCAACCCGCGCCCCTGGTGCTCATCGGCGACGACGAAAGCGACCTCGGCCGCGCGCGGGCCCTGCCGATCGAGCAACTCGTAGCGGGCCACGCCGATGATCGCGTCACCGAGCAGCGCGACCAGCCCGACCCGGTCGTGGTAGTCGACATGGGTCGTGCGGTACATGTCCTTGGCCGAGATCCGCGGGTACGGACCGAAATAGCGCAGATAGCGCGTGCGATCGGAGAGGCCGGTGTGGAAGGTGGCCAGTGCGGCGGCGTCGGTGGGCATGATCGGGCGCACCCGGACCACACCGCCGTCGGCGGCGAGCACATCGGCGTTCCAATGCTGCGGCGGCGCGGGCGGATTCGCCGGGGTGTCGGGGGTGTCGGGCAGCAGCGGCTCAGTCACGAGGGTCCTCCGGGTCGAGTCCGAGCAGGCCGAAACTCGCCCGCCGGGTGGCCGTGATGGCGGTGTCGACCGCCCGCTGGGCGCGGATCTGCCCGGCGTCTCCGAGGTCCGGGGTGCCGCCGGGACCGTCCCACGGCCGGTAGGCGGTGTCACCCCCGTCGCTCATGGTGGTCGGCGGCTGCACCCGCGGCGACGCGGCGCGCACCTGGTCGATCCAGTCGGCGGGTATCGGGGTCTCGGGCGGCAACGGCCGGTCGAGGGCGGCCGCGAGCAGGTGGGTCCACGCGCGGGGTACCACCCGCACCACGCCGTACCCGCCGCCCCCGACGGCCAGCCACCGGCCCTCGGCGTGGCGGTCGGCGAGGTCGCGCATGGCCAGGAAGGCGGCGCGCTGACCGTCGACGGTGAGTTCCAGATCGGCCAGCGGATCCTCGCGATGGGTGTCCACCCCGCACTGGCTGACGATGATCTGCGGCCGGAACGCCGCCACCGCGCCCGGCACCACCGCGTGAAAAGCCCGCAGCCACTGCGCGTCCCGAGTCCCCGGGAGCAGCGGCAGGTTGATCGAGGTGCCCTCGGCCGCGCCGTGCCCGGTCTCGGTCGGCCAGCCGGTGTTGGGCCACAGGGTCGCCGGATGTTGGTGCAGAGAGATGGTGAGCACCCGCGGATCGGCGTAGAAGGCGCGCTGCACGCCGTCGCCGTGGTGGACGTCGACGTCGAGGTAGGCGATGCGGTCGAAGCCGTGGTCGAGCAGCCAGGAGATCGCGATCGCGGCATCGTTGTAGACGCAGAACCCCGCCGCCGAATCCGGCATGGCGTGGTGCATCCCTCCACCGATGCTCACCGCGCGCCTGGTCCGGCCCGCGGCGATCTCGCGCGCGGCGGCCAGCGTTCCCCCCACGATGACCGAGGCCGCCTCGTGCATGTGCGGGAAGACCGGATTGTCGGCCGTACCCAGGCCGTACCCGGTGTCCTCCGGCATCGGTGGGCCGTCGCCCGCACGGCGCACCGCCTCGATGTAGGACCCGCTGTGCACCCGCAGCAGGTCGGTCTCGGTGGCGCTGTCGGGCGAGAGCGGCTCGACACCGTCGAGCACGCCCAGACTTTCGGCCAGCGACATGGTGAACTTCAAGCGCGCCGGTTTCATCGGGTGCTCCGGAGTCCAGGTGTAGCCGAGGAATCGCTCGGTCCACACGACGGTGCCCGGCTCGTTGCTGCGCGGCGTGACCATGATCGCCACGCTAGCCGGAAGCAGCGGACCCCGTGTGGCGTTGACATGCAGTAGAAATAGGGCCGCTGGTCCGACGGGCGGGCCGGCGTTCGCGCGTGGGTAGAATCATGCCGACGAAGGGGTGACAGGTGAAGGATCTGGTCGACACCACGGAGATGTATCTCCGTACCATCTACGACCTCGAGGAAGAGGGCGTGGTGCCGCTGCGGGCGCGCATCGCCGAGCGGCTCGAGCAGAGTGGTCCGACCGTGAGCCAGACGGTCGCCCGGATGGAACGCGACGGCTTGCTCCTCGTCGCGGGCGATCGGCACCTCGAGCTGACCGACAAGGGCCGCGCCATGGCGGTCGCGGTCATGCGCAAGCACCGGCTCGCCGAGCGCCTGCTGGTCGACATCATCGGCCTCGACTGGCAGAACGTGCACGCCGAGGCGTGTCGCTGGGAGCACGTGATGAGCGAGGAGGTGGAGCGGCGCCTGATCGAGGTGCTCAACCACCCCACCACCTCGCCCTACGGCAATCCCATTCCCGGTCTGGACGAACTCGGTCTCGGCGAGATCCCCGCCGCCGAGGAGAAGCTCGTCCGGCTCTCCGATCTGCCCAACGGCACGCTGCACGCGGTGGTCGTGCGCCGGCTGGCCGAGCACATCCAGACCGATCCGGAGGTCATCGGCCGGCTGCGTGAGGCCGGTGTGGTGCCCGACGCGCGCGTCAGCGTGGAGACCAAGCCTGGTGCCGTGCTGATCACGGTGCCGGGGCACGCAGGCGGTTTCGAACTGTCCGAGGAGATGGCGCATGCCGTCCAGGTGAGGCTGGTCTGATTCGTGAAGCTTCTGGTCACCGGCGGCGCCGGGTACGTGGGTGGCGTGTGCGCCGCCGTCCTGCTCGAACAGGGTCACGAGGTGGTCGTCGTCGACGACCTCTCCACCGGTAACGCCGACGGCGTTCCGGCGGGCGCGCGCTTCGTCGACGGCGACATCGCCGAGGCGGCGCCGGCCCTGCTGCGGGCCGAATCCTTCGACGGTGTCCTTCATTTCGCGGCGCAGTCGCTGGTCGGCGAGTCGGTCGAGCAGCCGGAGAAGTACTGGCACGGCAACGTGGTGAAGACGCTCACCCTGCTCGAGGCGATCCGGGAGACCGGGACTCCGCGGCTGGTGTTCTCCTCCACCGCGGCCGTCTACGGCGAACCCGAGCAGGTGCCGATCACCGAGGACTCCCCCACCCGCCCCACCAATCCCTACGGCGCGAGCAAGCTGGCCATCGACCACGCGATCACCTCTTACGCGGCGGCGCACGGCCTGGCCGCGACCAGCCTGCGCTATTTCAATGTGGCGGGCGCCTACGCCGGTCTCGGCGAGAACCGCGTGGTGGAAACGCATCTGATCCCCCTCGTGTTGCAGGTGGCGCTGGGCCACCGCAAGGCCATCTCCGTGTACGGCACCGACTGGCCGACGCCGGACGGTACGTGTGTGCGCGACTACATCCACATCCGCGATCTGGCGCAGGCCCACCTGCTCGCGCTGTCGTCGGCGGAGCCGGGCAGTCACCGGATCCTGAATCTGGGGTCGGGCACGGGTTTCTCGGTGCGCGAGGTCATCTCGGCCTGCGAGCGCGTCACCGGGCTGCCGATCGAAGCGATCGACGCCCCCCGCCGCGCGGGCGATCCGGCTGTGCTCATCGCCTCGAGCGAACGCGCGGTCGGCGAACTGGGATGGCGTCCCGAACACAACGACCTCGACGAGATCGTCACCGACGCCTGGGATTTCCTGCGTTCCCTGGGCGACAAGGCGCACAGCGCCCGCTGACCCGCGGCCCGGATCGGCTGTGTCACAGGTCGATCGGGCCCAGGTCGACGCCGAGATCGGCCGCCACCTGCCGCCCGCAGATCGCCAGGGTGTGCAGTCGTTCCGGGCGCAGGCCGCTCTGGAGCGAGGTCTCGAGCAGCACCGCCATCGCATGCTCGGCGTCGGCCTCGATCCCCGCCGCGAGCGCGATGCCGGCGAACGGCCCGTCACCGCGCACGTAGGCGCTGAACCCCAGCAGCGCCGCTGCCTCGGCACGGTCGCTGCCCTGCGTCCCCCTGGCGAGCTGGGCCCACAGCTGTTCGGCGGCCTCGGCGTGATCGCCCAGCGCCAGGCCGTACATGGCGTCGCGGATCGGGCGGTCGCGCAGGGTCGCGGCCAGCCGCGCGAGTTCGCGGTCGGCGCGCGGCACGCCGGATTCGGTGTCGGCGATCTGCCACAGCACCCATTCCAGCGCACGCCGCTGGAACACCGGGCCGCGTCCGGCCCGTTCGGCGGCCGCCAGCCCGCGCCGATACCGTGTCACCGCCGGACCAAGCCAGGGGCGTAGCCGCGCGCACAGCGCCGGGTCGGGCACGACGAGCGCGGTCAGCTCACCGCGGGACCGGCGGATCTGCCTGCCGTCGAGCACGTGGGACAACGCGACCGGTGAGGCCGCCGGATCGCCCACCACACCGCCCGCCCTCCGGTCGAACAGGCTGTGGAAACGCGCGCCGGCCACGATCCCCGGCACCGACCATGCCCCGCGCACCGCGATCCCCGCGTCACCGAACGCCTCGAGCAGGGTCGCGGCGCGCACGGCCTGGATCGCCCCCGACTCGGCGCGCTCGTCGATGAACATCGCGAGCACCGTGTTCGCCTGTTCACGCACACAGATCGATCCGACACACGCGGTGAACTGCTCGACACGTCGCGGCTCGGTGACGCCGTCCAGATCGAATCGCACGACCGCCTCGATCGCGGCCGCGCCGGTGCGGCCCGGCTCGTGCAGCACGGCGACCACCAGCGAGCGTTCGGGAACGAACCCCAGCATCGCGGGCAGGGCGGCGATGAGCTCGCCGGGATCGTCCACCCGCAGGGGCCTGCGCGGCCGCTCGGCCGGGTAGGAGGGGGTGGATTCGGCGCAGGCGAGCGCGCGGGGGAACAGTCCGGTGCGGTGGGTGCGGCGGGGCGAGTTCGTCGAAGGCGTCATGGCTCCACCGTGCCCGCCGGCGACTCCCGCGCCGACGCGGCGACCTGGGCTTTTCGCCGCCCTGTTGACAGCGCGTGACCTGTGGAGCGATCCCGGTCGCGCCGCGGCGGCCGCGACCGAGATGTCACCGCCGCGTGGTAGGCGCCTCAGCCGCCACGAACCCCGCGCACCGCCGTCGCGAACAGTTCGTCGACCGCGGCCCGGTCGGGCTCGCCCGCACCGAAGGTCATCGACGTCACCGTGATCCGCACGTCCCCGATCTGGCCGACCGAGGTCTGCATCGTCTGGGTCAGCCCGGCACCGCCGATGTCGGGAAGCACGGTGCGCCGCAACGCTATCGCGTCGTCGGCGCCGGCGGGGACCGCGGACTCGACGGCGGTGGTGACCGTCGCGGAGGCACCGGCGCGGTCGACCCGGATCCGCTCGCAGCCGGCGAGGCGGTCGCGGAGCCGGGCGAGCTGCTCGGTGGTTCTGGCGAGTTCGACGGTGAGCGTGGCACGGTGCGTGTCGTCGTTGCCGACGGCGACCGAGGCCGGTTCGCCCTCGGCATCGGCGTCGGGCGGCGTGCAGCGCGGCGGGTCGACGGTGGCGCCCGCCCCCACCCCGTCCAGGTCGCCCGCCGCGGCGGCCGCCGCCTGCGGGGGCAGCACCACGGCGGGGTACCGGGCCGGGAACCGCTGCGGGGTGGGCAGCAGATCGGCCAACGCGCCGTCGACGTGCCGCACGGCGGCCGCGCTCTGCGCGACGGGTGTGCCGCTGATCCGCTCCCCACAGCCGGTCAGCGCCATGACCGACACCGCCACCACGCCGACGAGCGCCCGGGTCGTCGCCCCCGCCGATGCCGATTCCGCCACGTTCACCCCACCCACTGTGCCGCACCGGAGCGGGGGCGGGCGGGATCGCCACGCCGAGCGGGAATGCCGAGGCAGGCGGAGCTGTTGTGCAACAGGACGAGCCGTCCTCCGGCCGTGTGCGTGGCGTCTGCTCGCGTGGGGGACAATGAAGGCCGCTGCCCCCGCCGCGAGCGTTGGTGGACCGCGCAGGAAGGAGTACGCGATGGACGATCAGTCGCACATGTACGAGCTGGAGTTCCCGGCACCGCAGCTGTCGGCGGACGACGGCGAAGGTCCCGTGCTGGTGCACGGGCTCGAGGGCTTCACCGACGCCGGGCACGCCGTGCGCCTGGCCACCACACACCTGCGCGAGAGCCTGGAATCCGAACTCGTCGCGTCCTTCGACGTCGACGAGCTGCTCGACTACCGCTCGCGCCGCCCGCTGATGACGTTCAAGACCGATCACTTCTCGGACTACGCCGAGCCCGAGCTGAACCTGTGGGCCCTGCGCGACACGGCGGGCACCCCGTTCCTGCTGCTGGCAGGCCTGGAACCGGATCTGCGCTGGGAGAAGTTCACCACCGCGGTACGGCTGCTGGCCGAGCAACTCGGCGTGCGCCGCACGATCGGGCTCTCGGCGATTCCGATGGCCATCCCGCACACGCGCCCGCTCGGTGTCACCGCGCACTCCTCGGATCGATCGCTGATCGGCGAGCACCAGCGCTGGCCGGGCGAATTGCAGGTGCCGGGCAGCGCGTCCTCCCTGCTCGAGTTCCGGATGGCCCAGCACGGGCACGAGTCGCTCGGGTTCTCCGTGCACGTGCCGCACTACCTGGCCCAGACCGACTACCCCGAAGCGGCCCAGACACTGCTGGAGAACGTCGCCGACAACACCGGCCTCGAGCTACCGCTCGCGGCGCTGGGTGAGGCGGCGGCGCGGGTGCGCGAGCAGGTGGCCGAGCACATCGCGGGCAACGAGGAGGTGGAAACGGTCGTCACGGCGCTGGAACGCCAGTACGACAGCTTCGTCACCGCCCAGGAGCGCCAGTCCAGCCTGCTCGCCGGCGACGGTGAGCTGCCCAGCGGTGAGGAGCTCGGCGCGGAATTCGAGCGGTTCCTGGCCGAACAGGGCGGCTACGGCGACACCTCCGCCGACGGCGAGGACTGAACCACCGACCCACTAGGGTGGTCGGAGTGGATCTGACCGACCTGCTCGAGATACCAGGGACCGACGCCGACGCGCTCTACGAGTCGTTCGCGGCGTGGGCCGCCGAGCAGGGCACTCCCCTGTATCCGGCGCAGGACGAGGCGCTGATGGAGTTGGCCTCGGGGTCCAACGTCATCCTGGCCACGCCGACCGGGTCGGGCAAGTCGCTCGTCGCGGTCGGCGCGCATCTGTTCGCGATGACCAACGGGCAGCGCAGCTACTACACCGCGCCGATCAAGGCGCTGGTGAGCGAGAAGTTCTTCGCACTGTGCGAGGTGTTCGGTGCCGAGAACGTCGGGATGGTCACCGGTGACGCGGCGGTCAACGCCGACGCCCCGATCATCTGCGCCACCGCGGAGATCCTGGCGAACCTGGCGCTGCGCGAGGGCGCGGACGCCGAGGTCGGTCAGGTGGTGATGGACGAGTTCCATTTCTACGCCGATCCCGATCGCGGATGGGCCTGGCAGGTCCCGATCATCGAACTGCCCCGCGCGCAGTTCCTGCTGATGTCGGCGACGCTGGGCGAGGTCGATTTCTTCGCCACCGACCTGGAGCGCCGCACCGGCCGCCCCACCGCGGTCGTCGCCGGCAGCGAGCGCCCCGTCCCGCTGACGTTCTCGTACGTGCGCACCCCGATCACCGAGACCATCGAGGAACTGGTGACCACGCACCAGGCGCCGGTCTATGTCGTGCACTTCACCCAGGCCGCCGCGCTCGAACGCGCGCAGGCACTGACCAGCGTGAACTTCGCCAGCCGCGCCGAGAAGGACGCGATCGCCGCCGCGATCGGCGAGTTCCGGTTCGCCTCCGGCTTCGGCAAGACGCTCTCCCGGCTGATCCGGCACGGCATCGGCGTGCACCACGCGGGCATGCTGCCCAAGTACCGCAGGCTCGTGGAGAAGCTCGCCCAGGACGGGCTGCTGAAGGTCGTGTGCGGCACCGACACCCTCGGCGTCGGCATCAACGTGCCGATCCGCACGGTGCTGCTGACCGGGCTCACCAAGTACGACGGGGTGCGCACCCGCAGGCTCAAGGCGCGCGAGTTCCATCAGATCGCCGGCCGGGCCGGACGCGCCGGATTCGACACCATGGGCACCGTCGTGGTCCAGGCCCCCGAACACGAGGTGGAGAACGCGCGTCTGCTCGCGAAGGCGGGCGACGATCCGAAGAAGCAGCGAAAGGTGCAGCGCCGCAAGCCACCCGAGGGCTTCGTGTCCTGGAGCGAGGAGACCTTCGGCCGGCTCGTGGCGGCCCGGCCCGAGCCGATGGTCTCCCGGTTCTCGGTGACCAACGCGATGCTGCTCAACGTGATCGCGCGTCCCGGCAACTGTTTCCACGCGATGCGGCACCTACTCGAGGACAATCACGAGCCGCGCGCCGCCCAGCGCAAGCACATCCTGCGCGCGATCCGGCTCTACCGCGCGCTGCGCGATGCCGGTGTGGTGCAACAGCTCTCCGAACCCGACGCCAAGGGCCGGATGGCCCGGCTGACCGTCGACCTGCAACGCGATTTCGCGCTCGATCAGCCGCTGTCCCCGTTCGCGCTGGCCGCGTTCGACCTGCTCGACCGCGAAAGCCCCACTTACACACTCGATGTGGTCTCACTGATCGAGGCCACGCTCGAGGATCCGCGCCAGCTGCTGATGGCCCAGCAGCACAAGGCGCGCGGCGCCGCCGTCGCCGAGATGAAGGCCGACGGCATCGAATACGAGGAGCGGATGGAGCTCCTGGAAGAGGTCACCTGGCCCAAGCCGCTGGCCGAACTGATCGAACCCGCCTTCGAGACCTACCGGGCCGGGCATCCGTGGGTCTCGGAGTTCGCCCCGTCGCCGAAGTCGGTGGTGCGCGACATGATCGAGCGCGCCATGACCTTCGCCGAGCTGATCTCCTTCTACGAGCTGGCCCGCTCGGAGGGCGTGGTGCTGCGGTACCTGGCCGACGCCTACCGGGCGCTGCGCCGCACGGTGCCCGACGCGGCGCGCACCGAGGAACTCGACGATCTCACCGAGTGGCTGGGCGAGCTGATCCGCCAGGTGGACTCGAGCCTGCTCGACGAATGGGAGCAGCTGACCAATCCCGGCGCGGAGAACGACGCCGAGCAGGTCGCTTTCGGCGCGGAGTCGGTGCGCCCCATCTCGGCCAACGAGCGCGCCTTCAAGGTGATGGTGCGCAACGCCATGTTCCGCCGGGTCGAACTGGCGGCCCGGCAGCGCTGGCACGAGCTGGACGAGCTCGGCACCGGCCCCGACTGGGCCGAGGATCTCGCGCCCTACTTCGCGGAGTACACCGCGATCGGCACCGGCCCCGACGCACGCGGTCCCCAGCTGTTCCAGGTCGAGAGGCGGCCGGGGTTCTGGCACGTCCGGCAGGTACTCGACGACCCGGCGGGCGACCACGGCTGGGCGCTGACGGCGATCGTGGATCTCGAGGAGTCCGATGCCGCGGGCGAGGTGGTGTTCGACGAGGTCACAGTCACGGCGGGGTGACTATGACGAATGTTTGACGGATTCGTTGTTGGGTAGGCGCCGCTGATAGTCTCTCCCGGCCGCCGACCGAAAGTTCAACTATGCCCGAATCCCCGTACCTTGTCATCTACCCCGAGCGGGTACGTGCCAACTACCGAGCCCTCGCCGCCGCCGTGTCGGCACGACGCAGCCAGGGCACCCGGATCAGGTACGCGGTGAAGGCGGCACCGGTCGACGAGTTGCTCACCCTGCTCGACGCCGAGGGCGCGGAATTCGACGTGGCCAGCATCGGCGAGATCGACCAGGCACTGCGCCTCGGCGTCGACCCGGCGAAGCTCTGCTACGGCAATCCGATCAAGAAGAGCGCCCACATCGCGCGCGCCTTCGGCCTCGGTGTGCGCCGCTACGCCTTCGACTCCGAGGACGATCTGCTGCGCATCGCCGAGCACGCGCCCGGCGCCGAGGTCGAGTGCCGGTTCCTGTCCTCGGCGCCGGAGTCACGGACCCCGTTCGGCACCAAGTTCGGCTGCGCGCCGGACGAGGCACTGCGGCTGCTGGTGCGCGCTCGCGATCTGGGTCTGGCCGTGGGCGGCCCGTACTTCCACGTCGGCTCCCAGCAGCTGGATCCCACCGCATGGCGGATCGGTATCCGGCAGGCGGGGGAGATCGTGACGGCCTTGGCGGACAAGGACATTCATGTCGCGGCGGTCAACGTGGGCGGCGGTCTGCCGATCTCCTACGTCGACGCGGCGCCCGAGCTCGACGCGATCGCCGCCGCGATGACCGCGGCCGCCGCGGAGTTCCTGCCCGAGTCCACCGGCCTGGTCGTCGAGCCCGGCCGGGCGCTGGTGGGCAACGCGGGCACGATTCACGCCGAGGTCGTCGGGGTGCGTGTCGCGCCCGACGGCCGGCGCTGGGTGTATCTCGACATCGGCCGCTACAACGGTATGGCCGAGACCGAGAACGAGTACATCGCCTACCGTTTCGTCACCGATCGCGACGGCGATCCGGTGGCCGAGGCGGTGGTCGCGGGTCCGACCTGTGACGGCGACGATGTACTGTATCAACGCACGAAGGTCCTTCTGCCGACCACGTTGCGAGCCGGTGATCAGATCCAGATCCTCGACACCGGCGCCTATACCGCGAGTTATTCGTCGGTGTCCTTCAATGGTTTTCCGCCCTTGACCGTTCATGTCTCGGGCGCTGAGCGAGAGTGAGTTTGCCCATGACGGCGGAATTCACCGGCTGGCATGTGCTGGCCGAGTTCGGTGGTGTCGACACAGACCTGTGTGACGATCTCGAACGACTCGAATCGGCGTTGCGTGAGTCTCTGATCGCGGCGGGCGTCACCATCTGCGATGTCGTTCACAAGAAGTTCGAACCGCAGGGGGTGACCGTCCTCGCGCTGTTGTCGGAGTCCCACGCCTCGATTCACACCTATCCGGAGTCCGGCGACATCTTCGTCGACGTCTTCACCTGCGGCACCATCGGCGCCGGCGCGACGAAGGCGGTGGAACTCCTGCGAGACAAGTTGTCTCCCAAGGATGTTCGGATGCAGGTCGTCCAGCGCGGCCACGGCGCCGAGAAGATCTACGAACCGGTGGGCGACGGCCTGACCCGGATCTGGGATCTGCACGAGGTGATCGTCGACACCCACACCCCCTTCCAGCACATGGTGATCGCGCGGACCGACCAGGGCATCTCCCTGTTCTCCGACGACGACCGCCAGTCCACCGAGTTCTCCCAGCTCACCTACCACGAGGCCATGATGGTCCCGGCGTTCGTGCTGGCCGAGAAGCTGGACCGGGTGCTGATCATCGGTTCCGGCGAGGGTGTGGCCTCGCAGATGTCGGTGGCGGCGGGGGCGACCCTGGTCGACCACGTCGACATCGACCAGCGCGAGGTCGAGCTGTGCGCGCGGCACCTGCCCTACGGCTACACCAGCGAGGAGCTGGCCGCGGCCGTCGCCGGCCAGGGGCCGATCCATGTGCACTACGCCGACGGCTGGGACTTCCTGGCCAAGGCGCAGGAGGCGGGCACCCGCTACGACGTGATCGTCATCGATCTGCCCGACGAGCGCGTCGAGGACGCCCAGCACAACCGCCTCTACGAGGCGGAGTTCCTGTCGCGATGTAAGGCACTGCTCGCGCCCGGCGGCGTGCTGACCGCTCAGGCCGGCTGCGCGACGATGTGGCGCAACGAGACGCTCAAGCGTTCGTGGGGCCGGTTCAAGGAGCAGTTCGCCACCGTGGTGCCCTACGGCAGCGACGAGCACGAGTGGACCTTCCTGTTCGGCCTGAACGAGAAGATCGAGAACCCGGTGCGCGGCATGACCGACCGCCTGGCACTGCTCCCCTACCGGGCCGAGACCATCGACGCCCGCGCGCTCGAGCGCGGCGCGATCGAGCCCTACTCCCTGCGCGGGTAAGCGGACACAACACCGGCGGGGGGGGGGGGGGGGGGGGGGGCGCGGGCGGGGGGCGGCCCCCCCCCCCCCCCCACTCACCCCTTAATAAAAACAACCCCACCCCCACCCACCCCCCCGCCCCCCCCCCCCCGTCGTCTCCGGACTCGTCGAAACAGGCAGCGGGGCGCGCCGTCTCTTGGCACCATGCGAGGACCGAGTTCCCACAGAATCGAGTCCGCCCATGACGCCGACACCGCTGTCCGCGAACGGCCTGATGCCCATCGCCCGTCCCGTCGATCACCGCCCCCGGCTGGACGCGTTGTCCGCGGCGGGCACGGCCGGATTCGGGCGGAGGTTCGCCGAGGCGCCCGCGCCGACTGCCGACGACTTCGCCCGGCTCGACGGTGATGTGACGATGCGCTCGTTCCCCGGCGGAGCCGAGCGGGTACTCGCCCCCGTGATGGCGCGACCCGCGTACTTCTGGATCGCCAAGTCCTTTCGTCACGTGGACCGCGGGACAGCCGTCGGCCACAACGTCTTCCGGCTACTCGGCGGGTTACGAGCTCTGAATTTCGTGGCGAGGGTGGGTGATTCGGTGCGCGACGGCAGGCCCGCCGTGCTCTTCGACTACAACGACCCGCGTGTCGGTTCCCGTCGACCGGCTCGTCGTGTCTACGACGAACTGCGCGAGATCGAACCGGATCTGTGGCTGGGACCGAGCTACTTCCTCGCCGGGGGCAAGCGCCTCCCGATGGGCTGGTTCGCCCTCGACGCCTCCGTGCCGTTCGACGGCCCGGCGTGACGCCGTGCCGGGCCGGGCGCGGGCCGTGCCCACGCCCGGCTCGGCCCGCTCACTCGGCCTTGCGCCGTGCCCGGTACTCGGCGACGTTCATCCCGCCGACGCCCCAATCCGTCAGCGGCACCTCGTCGATCACCACGTAGGTGCTGTCGGGGGCCTTGCCGAGCACGTCGAACAGCAGATCGGTGACGCCCTTGATCAGCTGCCCCTTCTGCTCCGGGGTGACCCCTTCGTCGGTGACCTTGATATTCACATACGGCATGGTGGTTGTCCTTTCTACGCCGCTCTACCTGAGATGAACCCGCCGTCGACGGGGAGGATGTGGCCGGTGACGAACTCGGCGTCGGTCAGATACAGCACGGCCGCGGTGGTGTCGGCGACCTCGCCGATCCGGCCGAGCAGCGCGGCGCTCGCGGCGGCGCGCTCGTCGCCGTCCCCGAACAGCGGGGTGCGGATGATGCCGGGGGCGACCGCGTTCACCCGGATCCGCGCGGGCGCGAGTTCGGCGGCCAGGCTGGTGGTCAGCGCGTGCACGCCGCCCTTGCTGATCAGTGCGGCCGAGGCGGGCAGCCCGGTCATCGCGTGGTCGATGAGGACGGTGCCGATGTTGACGACGCTGCCGCCCTCGCCCTGGGCCAGCAGGTGGCGCACCACCGCCTGGGTGGTGAAGTAGGTGCCCTTGAGGTTGCCGCCCAGATAGCGGTCGAGCTCGGCCTCGGTGACGTCGACGAACGGGGTCGCACCGAACACGCCGGCGCTGTTGATCAGCGCGTCGACCCGGCCGAACCGGTCGAGCGCGGTCGCCACGTACGCCGAACCCGTTGCGGGCGAACCGATGTCGCCGACCACCGTGGCCACCCGGTCGGGGGCCGCCAGGTCGGCGGCGACCTCGGCGAGCTTGGCCGCGTCCCGCCCGCCGAGCACGACCGCGTCGCCGCGGGCGACGAAGGCGCGGGCGACATCACGACCGATCCCACTGGATGCCCCGGTCACGATGACCGTCTTCGGAGTGGACATTCGTCTGATCCTTTCGCATGAATACGACCGGTCGTCTTGGAATGGGCGACCGAAAGTACGGAGGTGCCGAACGCGGGAGCGGTCGGTCAGGGACGGAAATAGTCGTCGAGCAGGCGGCGCAGACACTTCTCCAGCGGCTCGACGGTGCGGTCGATCTTCATCCGGATGACCGCACCCTCCCAGGATTCGAGCAGCAGGTCGGCCAGCTCGACCGGGTCGATGTCGGCACGGACGGTGCCCTCGACCTGCGCGGTCCGCAGCGCCGCGGCGACGCCGTCACGCCACTGGGCCCACGCGCTCGACAGCGCGGTCCGCAGCAGATCACTGCCTTCCAGTTCACCGCCGAGATTGCCGATCAGGCAGCCGCCGGTGTACTCGGCGGCGACGAAATCCTCGGTCAGCGCGGCGAAGAAGCGGCGCAGGCCGGTGAGCGCGTCCGGCGCTCCGGTGAACGCCTCGGCGAGCGAGCGCTGCACGCACAGCGAGTGATGCTCGATCACGGCGCGCGCGAAGCCCTCCTTGCTGTCGAAGTAGTTGTAGAACGAGCCCTTGGGCACCCCGACCCTGTCGAGGACCTGCTTGATGCCGGTGCCGTGATAGCCGTTGGCCAGCAGCCCGGCCGCGCCCTCCTCGATGAGCAGCGCTCGCGTGTCGTCGCTACGCCGTGGTCGTGCCATGCGAGAAACTATACGACCGGTCGTCTAGGAATGGCAAGGGCGAAGGGTCAGTCGTCGTCGACACCGCGCGCGGCCAGCGCCTCGCCCATCGCGTCGGCGGTCCGCAAGGCGCGCACCAACACCGGCGTGACCAGGGCCGTCGCCGACCACGAGACCCCGCGTGCCCGGCGCGCCTCCGCCACGTCGTGCACGATCTGGGCGAGCAGGGGCACGCACCGGATGGCCAGCGCCAGCAGCAGACCGACGCGTTCCGGATTCACCCCGACGTGGCGCAGCGGGGCCAGCGCGCGCAGCAGGGCGTCGAGGAGATCGGTGACCCGGGTCGTCACCGTGACCAGCGCGGCCAGTGCGACCGAGACGAGCAGCACGCCACACACGACCACGGCCCGCACCGGCGTGGTGGTCAGCAGCTGGAAGACACCGATGATCGCCGTCATCCACAGCACCGGACGCACCTGGGCCGCGGCCACGCGCCAGGGAATTCGCGCCAGCGCGAACAGTCCCGCGACGACCACCACGACGCAGGCGATGCCGACCAGCCCGCGCACCCACACCGTCATCGCGACGATCAAGACGACCAGCAGCGCCAGCTTCGCCCCGGCCGGCGCGCGGTGCAGCAGCGAGTCGCCGGGATGGTAGAGCCCGATCATTCGACCAGGGCCCGATAGGCGCCGACCGCGTCCGCCGGGGTGCCGTCGAAGGCGACGGCACCGTCGTCCAGCACTACGACCCGATCGAAGCCGTCGAGCAGCGCCAGCTGATGGGTCACCACGATGACCTGCTGGTCCAGTGAATTCAGAGCCTCCGACACCAGCCGGGCATTGCGCAGATCGAGCAGGGTGGTCGGCTCGTCGGCCACGATCACCTCGGGCTCGCGGATCAGCGCGGAACCGATCGCGAGCAGCTGCTTCTGCCCGCCCGAGAGCAGGTGCGCCGGGTGATCCGCGTGCGCGGTCAGCCCGAACCGCGCCAGCATCCGCGCCACCCGGTCCGCGACGGCGGCCCGGTCCAAGCCGCTGCGACGCAGCGAGAACGCGAGGTCCTCGGCGACGGTCGGCATCACGATCTGGGTGTCGGGATCGGTGAAGACGAAGCCGACCTTGCGGCGCACCTGCGCGCCCTTGCGCGCGGCGTCGACACCATCGACGGTGACGGTGCCCTCGGTGGGCTTCAGCAGACCGTTGAGCATGCGCGCCAGCGTCGACTTCCCCGACCCGTTGGCGCCGATCAGGCCGACGCGGCGTTCGGTGATCCGCAGATCGATCGCGCGCAGCACGACCCGCTCACCGAAGCGATGACCGACGCCCCTGAGCACGATCTCACTCACCGCGCGATCAGCCCGGGATAGGCGCGATGGACCCCCTTGGCCACGACCGTCGCGATGACGACCTTGGCGAGATCGCCGGGCACGAACGCGAAGTTCGACGAGATCGCCGCCCACACGCCCAGGTCGGTGCGCACCAGCAGGCCGGCGGTACCGAACAGATAGATGACCACGATCCCGCCGAGCGCGTTGATCAGCAGGCCGGGGACGAGCGGGTACTTCGGCAGGATCAGCGTGGTCAGCCACCCGATGACCAGCGTCGCGGGGATCCAGCCGATCAGATAGCCCGCGGTCGGCGAGGCCAGCGCGGTCAGCCCGGTACGGCCACCCGAGAGCAGGGGCAGGCCGATCATGGTCAGCGCGATGAAGACGGCGACGGCGGCGGCACCCTTACGCGGGCCGAGGATCGCGCCGGTGAGGATCACGCCGAGGGTCTGCAGGGTGATGGGCACGCCACTGAAGCCGACCGTGATGGCGCCCGGCAGCCCCAGTGCGGCGATCAGCGCCGCGAACACCGCGACCTGCGCCAGCTCACGCGCGGCGAAACCGGCCGCGGGCTTCGGGGACTTCTCGACTTCGGACACGGCGGACATCCTCTACACACTCACTTGAACGACGTTCAAAAGTAGCAGGTGGGGCGCTCGCCGGCGCAGCCGGAGCAGCCCTCGGCCATTCCGCCGTACCGGAAGATCGACTAGGATTCTGTGTTGGGTTCCGCACGTCCGGCCGTCGCCACACACGGGCGACGGGCCGAGTACCCGTGGCCGGAAGGGCCATCATGTCGATTGCGCTACAACGTTTTTCGAACTTGATCGCCGCGATCTACGGCGCGGGCAGCGACCCGGATCGCTGGGACGCGGTGATCCGGGAGATCACCGACACCTTCGGCGCGGCGCACGGCATCCTCGTCATCGCCGACCCCGATACCCGGCGCTGGGCGGTCAGGACCGCGGGCAACGGCGGTGCCGACCTGCCCGCGCCACTGGACCTGGTCGCCGAGCATCTGCACCGGCTCCCCCCTGGCACTGCCACCACCAGCGACGTTTTGCTCGGCGCCGCGGCGAACGGCCCGGCGAACAGTTTCCTGGCGCGGCTCGGCGACGAACAGCCGTCCTCGTGGATCTGCCTCACCATGCCCGATCACGCCGCCATCGCCGGTCATCCCGCGGGGCTGACGCTGTTGCGCGCGCTGGTCCCCCACCTGCGCGGCGCGCTGCGTACCCAGTCGCGGCTGGTCGAGTTGTCCCGCGAGCGCGCCTTCGCCCTCGCGACGCTGGAGAAGGCGCACTACGGTGTCCTGATCGTCACCGCCGACGCGGCCCTGGTCTTCGCCAACTCCCTGGCCGAACGACTCCTCCACAGCGGCAACGGACTGACCGTCGACGCGGCGGGCCGCCTGCAGGCCACCCCGGCCGCGGTGCACAAGCGCTTGCGCCGATTGATCGAACAGGCCGCGGCGGAGGAGGACGGCGGCAATGTCGCGCTCGCGCGCCCGTCCGGTCGGCGGCCGCTGGCCGTGCGGGTATCGCCGCTGGACGGGCTGTCCGGCGACAGCCCGTGGCATCGCGCGGCGCTGCTGCTGATCGTCGACCCCGAGCACGATCCGGAGCCGCAGCCGGAAGCGTTGCACGACCTGTACGGCCTGACCGAGGCGGAGACGCTCGTCGCGCTCGGCGTGCTGCGCGGCGACGGATTACCGGCCGTCGCCGATCAGCTCTCGGTCTCGGTATTCACGGCCCGCACGCATCTGCAACATATCTTCGCGAAAACGAAAACGCATCGGCAGGCAGAATTGGTCCGTTTGTTGTTGACCACCGCTGTTTCCGCGCCCTGAAATCGGCGGATCAAATGGGATGGAAACCCACCCCCGGCCCGCCGCGCGCATTCACGTCATCCATAATTCTGGTGAAATTGGCACCCACGTGTGGGCCGAGGCACGGCACCGCGAGGTAGCCGTTGACGATCGCGACCAACGTCGAGCCGACGACGACCGGTCCGCCGGAGTCACCGACCGCGACGCAGATCTGCGTCAGCGTCCAGGTGGCGCCGCCGAAGACGTCGCCGTAGACCAGGCCGCACGTCTGTCCCGTCGTCCGCCCCTCCTTGCAGGCGACGACCGGGAACTGCGCGGGCAGTCCGATCCCGGTGATCGAAGTCGAACCCACCCGGTTCACGGGATTCACCAGGCCCGCGTCGAACCCGATGACGGCGTAGTCGAGATCGCTGTTGACGAAGGCGACCGTGCCGACGTTGCCGGCCTCCTGATCGGCCTCCGCCGCGACTCCGGTACCCGCCTCCGCGCAGTGCGCCGCGGTGAAGCCGACGAGCTGACCTGCGCCGTCGTAGCCGATCGTGGTGAGTGTGCATGTCGCGCCACCGTCGAAGACGATGCCCGAACCACCACCGAGCGTCACCGGTGCGGCCGCGTGCGCGGTCCCGCCGGTCGCCCATATCAGCATCAGCGCGGCCGCGAGGAGCCACCCGCGAGCCCATGCCCTCGGGGCACTCTCGCACGGGAGTGCGGGAGTGCCTCGATTACTCCTTGTCTCTGTCATCGGCGTGTCAGACCACGCACACCGGGTAGAGGATGGGCAGTGTCACCAGCAGCGGGACACAGGTCAGCAGCGCGCCGGGGATGGTGATGAACGGCGACAACACGGCGGGCTCGACCTGCACGGGCACCGGTGCGACGGGGACGGGGGCAGGATCCGCCGCGGGTGCTGCGCCGGCTACGCCGGCACCGAGAGCGATCAACGGCGCACAGGCGAGCACCGCGATGGTTGAACGAAACTTGTACATGGCCATTCCTAACAGACTGTACTTTTTCGACGTGCCGACCCCATGACGGAATCCGCACCGTATTCACCCAAGCACCCCGGGGCCAGGAATGGCGTCATGCGAACAGATGAAATCTAGAACGGCCGTTTCGAGCGAATGACCGCGGCCAGATATTCGTAATCCTCGGCGCGCGCCGAGGACGCGCGGTAAGCCAGCCCGATCGTGCGGCCCGGCGCGGGTGCGGCGAAGCGCGCGGTGTCGAGGGTGCCGCGCGCGGTCTCGGCGGCCACGGCCATCTCTGGCACCAGGGTGACACCGAGGCCACCCGCGACGCACTGCACCACCGTCGTCAGCGAGGCTGCTCTGGTGTCGCCGACCGCGCCGGGATGCACCTCGGCGGCGCGGCACACCTCCAGCGTCTGATCGCGCAGGCAGTGGCCCTCGTCGAGCAGCAGCAGGGGCAGGTCGGCCAGGGCCGGGACGGACAGGTCGGTGCGGCCGGACAATTCGTGCCCGCGCGGGGTGACGAGCACGAATTCCTCGGAGTAGAGCGGGATCTCGACCAGACCGGGTGCGTCGGTGGGCAGCGCGAGCAGGGCGACGTCGAGCACGCCGGTGCGCAGCCCGTCGAGCAGCCGGGCGGTCTGGTCCTCGACGACCTGGGGCATCAGGTTCGGCAGTTTGCGGCGCAGCTCGGGCAACAGCTCGGGTAACACGTACGGCGCGACGGTCGGGATGATGCCGAGGCGCAGCACGCCGCCGAGCCCGTCACCGGTGGCCGAGGCGACGAATCGGTCGGCCGCTTCCAGGGTCGCCATCGCCTGCGGCAGCAGCCGCATCCCCGCCGCGGTGACGAGCACCCGCCGCGTGCTGCGCTCGATCAGCTGCAGCCCGAGTCCGTTTTCCAGTGATGCCAGGGCCTGCGATAACGTGGGTTGGCTCACAGTCAAACGCGCTGCGGCGGTGCCGAAATGCCGGTATTCGGCGACGGCGACGAACGCACGCAGCTGCGAGAGGGTTGGCTGATAAGTCTGATCAGTCACGCCTATCAGTGTACGACGAGCAATCGGCTTTACCTTTCAGTACGCTTTCGGCAAGATCACCACGAGCTCACACGATGAGCGCCAACACCACGAATGAGGAGACGCGTAATGGCTCTGCTGACCATCGGCGACCAGTTCCCGGCATACAACCTCAAGGCCGTCATCGGAGGTGACCTGTCGAAGGTCGACGCGCAGCAGCCCGACGATTACTTCACCCAGATCACCAGCGACGACTACGCGGGCAAGTGGCGCGTGGTGTTCTTCTGGCCCAAGGACTTCACCTTCGTCTGCCCCACCGAGATCGCGGCGTTCGGCAAGCTGAACGACGAGTTCGCCGACCGCGACACCCAGGTCCTCGGCGCCTCGGTGGACAACGAGTTCGTGCACTTCCAGTGGCGGGCCCAGCACGAGGATCTCAAGACCCTGCCCTTCCCGATGCTGTCGGACCTCAAGCGTGAACTGGCCACCGCCACCGGCGTTCTCAACGCCGACGGCGTCGCCGACCGCGCCACCTTCATCGTCGACCCGAACAACGAGGTGCAGTTCGTCTCGGTGACCGCGGGTTCGGTCGGCCGCAACGTCGACGAGGTGCTGCGCGTGCTCGACGCCCTGCAGTCCGACGAGCTGTGCGCCTGCAACTGGAAGAAGGGCGACCCGACCATCAACGCCGGCGAACTGCTCTCCGCCAGCGTCTGATCAGGTTCCCTTCTCCCCCATCACATCTCAGATCACGGAGGTAGTCCCCACATGAGCATCGAGAACCTGAAGAACTCGCTGCCCGAGTACGCCAAGGACCTCAAGCTCAACCTGTCCTCGCTCGCGCGCACCACGGTGCTCACCGAGCAGCAGCTGTGGGGCACCCTGCTCGCGTCGGCCGCGGCCACCCGCTCGGCCACCACGCTGCGCGAGATCGCCGAGGAGGCGGCCGACACGCTGTCCGCCGAGGCGTACGACGCGGCGCTGGGCGCGGCCTCGATCATGGGCATGAACAATGTGTTCTACCGGGGCAAGGCGTTCCTGGACGGTCGCTACGACGACCTGCGCGCCGGGCTGCGGATGAACATCATCGGCAACCCCGGTGTCGACAAGGCCGACTTCGAGTTGTGGTCGTTCGCGGTGTCCTCGATCAACGGCTGTGCCCACTGCCTCGAGGCGCACGAGAAGACGCTGCGCGAGGCCGGTGTGTCGCGCGAGGTGATCTTCGAGTCGCTGCGCGCCGCGGCGATCGTGGCCGGTGTCGGCCAGGCGGTGCAGTCGACCGAGGCCCTGGCCGCGGCCGCCGTCTGATCCACCCCGCTCGCTCGGCCCCGATCGGTTCCACCGGTCGGGGCCGAGGTCGTTTCCCATGGTCACGACCCGCGCGAAAACGCTGCGGCCTGGGCACTCACCCGGCCGGTACGCTCGTGATCATGAACGCACACGATGCGCCAGAAGCCCCGGACGTGCAGGTCGAGGTCGTTCGCGTGTTCACCGATGCCGCCGGTCAGCTCGGCAACGCGCTCGGCATCGCCCGCGCGGGTGACGTCGTCGCGCTCGACAAGCAGGAGCTGGCCGCGCGGTTGGGGTTCAGCGAGACGACCGTCGTCGAAGACCCCGTCGACGGGGTGGCCCGGGTCCGCATCTACACCCCCGCCGTGGAACTGCCGTTCGCCGGACATCCGAGCGTCGGCACCGCCTGGTGGCTCGCGGCACAGCGCACGCCGGTGCACACGTTGCAGGTGCCCGCGGGACCGGTCGCGGTCGACCAGACCGACGGCATCACCTGGATCACCGCCCGCGCGGAGTGGGCTCCGGACTTCGCCTTCCATCAGCTGGAGACGGCCGAGGAACTGGCCCTGCTGCGCCCCGACGACGTCAGCGAGGGGCAGCACTACTTCTGGACCTGGACCGACGAGACCCGCGGCGCCCTGCGGTCGCGAATGTTAGCCCCCGCCATGGGTATCGCCGAGGACGAGGCGACCGGCGCGGCGGCGGTCGCGCTCACCGGGCTGTTGCGCCGCGGGCTGGTGGTGACCCAGGGCCAGGGCTCGCAGCTCTACACCGAGTGGGATTCCGATGGCTGGGTGCGTCTCGGTGGCCGGGTCGCCGAGGATCACACCGTGGTGCTCTGACGGTCACTCTCCCGTGCCGCCGAGCCTGCGCAGCCACGGTGGCCGGTTCGGCCAGTGGCCACGCCGGGCCGGTTCGGCGGTCCCGAGATCGGCGAGTATCCGCGCCTCCAGGTGCCGTGGCGGCGTCCGCTGGTCGTCGACGGCCAGCCGGGCGAGGACCTCGTGCACGCCGTTGACCCTGGCGGCGAACCGGTCGAGGCGGTGCGGCGGAATCGCGGCGAGCTTGTTCTCGATGTGGTGGTGTTCGAGTTCGGCGACCGCGTCCAGGGCGTAGGCGTCGGCGAGTGCGAGCAGCGAGCCGGGCGGGGCGGCCTGTTGCGGTACCGCGAGCTCGGTGGCGCGCTGTTCGGCCAGGCGTTCGATACCGTCGGCCAGCAGCCGGGTGACCACCGGAACCCGCAGACCCAGTTCGCGGCCGATCGCCCGGTAGGTGCGTCCCCCGTAGTAGGCGAGCACGAACACCTCGCAGTGACTGTCGAGCGGATCGGCGAATCCCAGCCGCGCCGAGGCCGCGAGCCAGGGCAGGTCGTCGGTGTCGTGCCGGTCCAGTCGCAGTCGCCGCACCGCGAGCCGGTGGACCTGCGCGAACAGCCAGCAGTGCTCGCTGTCGACCACGGTGCCTGCCCGCGGCGGGTCGGCGGGCGCTCGGCCCTGCGCGCCCAGATGCGCGGTCGTCGCGAGACCGGCCACGAATGCCGAACGACCCCACGGCGTTCCGAGATCGGGCGCCGATCCGGTCGTGGTGGACGGCGGTGCCGGTGCGTCGTCCTTGGACGCGCCGCGCCACGGCGCCGCGCGCAGACACCGATAGGCCTCGCGGACAACGTCTTCGGCGGAGCCGCGGCGATGCAGTACGCGCAGCGCCAGCCCGAAGGCGGCCGCGCCGGTGGCGCGGTAGAGCTCGCGCACCGCGTCGCGATCCTCGGCGCCGCAGGTCGACTCGGCGGCGGGCGGCCCGACACCCGAGACCGGGTCGGGACGGCGGTGCCGGTTCATCGTCGAATTCCTGTCCGCACAACGGCAATTCGCAGCACGGGCGGTTGTGGATCGGTATTCACCGGCCGATCGCGGCGATCAGCATGAACGCGGTGCCGATATCCATGACCACGTGCGGCACCAGCGCCGAGGTCAGCGGGTGGGCGCCCGCGGGGTGCGCGAAGCGGTGCCAGCGTCCGCCGTGCCGCGCGGTGCCGAGGGCGAGCAGGGCGTCCAGGGTGAACAGCAGGGCGAGCGTGGCGGCGGGCCAGCTCGGCGCGCCGGCCGCGTGACCGGAGTCGTGCCCGGCCATCGCGTAGAGCATCGCGGCCGCGGCCAGCGTGTGATAGCCGAGGGCGGTGACGCCGTCTCCGGTGACGGTCCCCGCGCGCAGGCCGAGGACACGTTCGGCCAGCAGCACCGCGAACGCCACGGTGAGCGCGGTCAGCAGGCCGCGCACGGCGTGTGGATGCGTGGCGGCCGGGAAGACCAGCATCGCCAGCATCACCAGGCACATGAGCAGGTGCGCGCTGTCGGCCGCGGCGTCGGCGCGGTGGTGGGTGTGCCCGCGCGCGAGCCGGACGGCCACGATGCCGAGCGCGAGCAGGAACGCCGCGACGACCGGCCAGCGCACGAGTGCGTACTGCTGCACGAATTCGGCCACACCCCACCACCTTCGACTCGCCCACCCACGCCCCTCCATGCTCGCATCGCGACCGCGTCCGCGGGCGTGATTCCCCCGGCCGCGCGGTCGCGGCCACCGTGACGGATCATGGAACGATGCCCGATTCCCCCACCCGCGCCGCGGTGCGCGTCACCGTCGACGATCTCACCGGTGCCGCGATTCGCGAACTGCTGACCGGCCATCACACCGAGATGGCGGCGAACTCCCCCGCGTGCAGCATGCACGCCCTCGACCTGACCGCCCTGCGCGATCCGGCGGTCACCGTGTGGAGCGCCTGGCTGGACGACGACCTGGCCGGGTGCGGGGCGCTGAAGGAACTCGACGCCCGCCACGGCGAGGTCAAATCCATGCGCACCGCCGAGGGCTGCACCGGGCGCGGGGTCGCGGCCACGGTCCTGGCCGCGATCGTCACCGAGGCGCGCGAGCGTGGCTACACCAGGCTGAGCCTCGAGACCGGGTCCGAGGACTTCTTCGCGCCCGCACGGCGGCTGTATCTGCGGCACGGGTTCACCGAGTGCGGTCCGTTCGCGGACTACGTCCTCGATCCGTACAGCCGGTTCTTCACCCGCGAACTCGATCCGGCCTGAGTCGTCCGGCGATGTCGACACGGCCGCCACGGCTCCGACTACCTGCCCGAATACCAGGCGATGTCGCGGGCCGAACGGGACCGGGTCGACGCCGACTTCGAGAAGCTGCTCGGTGGACTGCGGGAGCGGGGCGAACTGGTGGGCGGCAAGGCGCTGGCGGCGCCGGAGTCGGCGCGGCTCTACCGGTAGGCCGACGGTGGGCCGCTGGTCAGCGACGGACCGTACTCGGAGGCCGAGGAGCACCTGGCCGGGTTCTTCCTGATCGACGTGGAGAACCGGGCCAGAGCCGAGGAGATCGTGGCGCGCTTCGCCGGTCCGGGCGAGACGGTGGAGTTGCGCCCGACGATGTGGCCGGGCGACGACGACCAGTGACGGCGCGGGTGGTCGCGGACGTGTGGCGGCGCGAGGCCCACTACATCCTGGCCGCCCTGCCGCGCAGGCACGGCGATCTCGGCGACTGCGAGGACGCCGCGCAGGAGGCCGCGGCCGCCGCGCTGGCGCAGTGGGACCGCGACGGAACTCCGGCCGATTCCCGGTGCCGGCTGATCACCGTGGCCTCACACCCGCGCGGCGGGTGACGAGCTGGTGGATCGGGAGCTCTCGGCCGAGGCGATCCGGCTGACCAGGAATCTGCACGCCGCGATTCCAGAACACGACGAGGTGGCGGGCGCGCTGGCGCTGATGCTGCTCACCCACGCCCAGGTCGGCCACGCGGCTGCGCGACGGCGAACTCGTTCCCCTGGCCGAGCAGGATCGCGCCCGCTGGGACCGGGCGGCGATCGCCGAGGGCGTGACGATCCTGGAGCGGGTGCTGCCGCGCGGATCTGTCGGCCGGTACCAGCCGCAGGCCGCGATCGCCGCGGTCCCCGCCGAGGCGCGGGCCGTCGAGAGCTACCGGCGCGCGGCACAACTCACCGCGAGCGTGCCCGAACAGCGTTATCTCAACGCGCGCGCCGCCCACCTGGACCGGGGCCTGCCCAGCGGCTGACCCCGGCTCCGTTCAGCCCAGCGCCCGGGTGAAGCCCTCGACCAGGTCGGCGACCTGCGCGTCGGTCATCACGAACGACGGCGAGATCTGCATGGCGCCCTGTCCGGCCGCGCGGCCCGAGATGCCGTGCTCACGGAGGGTTTTCACCAGTGCAGGCCCCTCGGCCGGGTCGGCCAGCTGCACCGCGGCGACCGCGCCGAGCCCGCTGCGGACCTCGGCCACCCGCGGGTGCTCGGCCAGCGGAGCCAGCGCCACGTGCAGCGTGTTCTCCAGGCGCGCAGCCTCTTCCAGCAGGCCCTCGCGCTCCACGATGGCGAGATTGGCCAGTGCCGCCGCGGCCGCGCCCGCGTGCCCGCCGTAGGTGTAGCCGTGCCGCCACCAGACCCCGCCCGCGAAGAACGGTTCGGCCAGGTGCGGCGCGATGAACACCGCGCCCATCGGGACGTAACCCGAGGTCAGACCCTTGGCGGTGGTGACGAGGTCGGGTTCGAGGCCGAACCGGGTGGAAGCGAACCAGGATCCGCCGATCCGGCCGAACCCGGTGACGACCTCGTCGGCGACGAACAGGATGTCGTTGTCCCGGCAGATCTGCCTGACCTCGGCCAGGTAACCCTCCGGCGGCAGGTACACCCCACCCGCGCCGATGATCGGCTCGCAGAAGAACGCCGCGATCTGCTCGGCGCCGATCTCCTCGATCAGGGTGAGCAGCGATTTCGCGTCGTCCCATTCGACCGTGCGGGTGTCGGCGACGAGCTCGCCGTAACCCTCCCGGTTACCGGCCAGCCCGCCGATCGAGGTGCCGGCGTAGTGCATGCCGTGATAGGCCAGGCGACGGCCGACGAGAATCTTCTTGGTGGGGCGGCCCAGCTCGTGCCAGTACCGGCGGGCCAGCTTGGCGGCGGTCTCCACCGAGTCCGAGCCGCCGGAGGTGAAGAAGATCTTGCTGCCCGGCACCGGCGCGATCGTCGACAGCTTCTCGGCGAGTTCCTGGGTCGCCGGCTCGGTGAGGTCGCCGAAGTTGGAGTAGTGGGCGATGGTCCGCAACTGCGCGGCGACCGCGTCGGCGATCTCCGCGCGGCCGTGGCCGACGTTGGCGAACCAGAGCCCGGCGGTGGCGTCGAGGTACCGCGTGCCCGCGGTGTCGTAGACGTAGGCACCGTCACCACGGGCGACGACGAACGCGCCGTCACGGTTGACGGCACCCATATCGGCGAATCCATGCCAGAGCGCATTCATGGCTCCACACTTACCCGAACCGCTCCGGTCGCGCTCGCCGGACCCGCCGCTGTCTCAGTCCGCGGACCGGCGTTCCCGCCACCACGCGGGCAGATCGGCCAGCGACGCCATGGCTACCGCCAGCACCGCGAACACCAGGGTCAACACCACCAGCCCGATCGCCATCGAGAGATAACCCTGTTCGCGCGGATCCAGGAACGGGTACGGATACCAGTCGACGATGGGTCCGCGGATCAGGCTGTAGACGCCGTAGACCAGCGGGAACAGCAGCCACTGCCCGATCAGCGCGGGACTGGGCCGCAACCGCTCGGGCATCGCGACCAGCACCCAGTCCAGCACCAGCACCAGCGGGATGTAGCGGTGCATGGTGTCGTTGATCCACTTGTCGTTGAGCATCACGTCCAGATGCGCGAGCAGCACCGCGTAGACCACCATCGTGATGAGCATGTACAGCGTCGCCGCGCCCCGGAACAGCTGCCAGCCGCGGCTCTGCGGGGCGAACAGCCCGCCGACCAGCAGCGCGATCACGCCGAGGACGTTCGACTCCACGGTGAAGTAGCTCAGGTAGTTCGCCAGCGAGAAGGTGTCCGAGCCGATGTTGCGCACGGGAATCCACAGCAGGGCCACCGCGCCGAGCACGCCGAACCCGACCCGCAGGACCCTGATCCACCACGCCGTCCCCGTCACTGTGCTCATCGCCGGATCATCGCACGTCGATGCCCGGAAAACGCCGATCCGGGCCTCGCGTCGCGTCCCGATCGCCGACCCGCCCGAGGTGTGCGGCGCGCACTCCGGTGTGTCGTCGGTCTCCACCGCCCGGCCCGGCGACGGCGCCGACGGAAAACCGGTGGCGGGCTTCGCTACGCTGGTACACGCAATGACCAGGACAGCTAGCACCGGAACCCGCGCGCTGCGCACCCGCCTGGCGGAGGTCTCGCTGCGCGACGAACACCGGCTCCGGCGCAAGCTCGACCGGGCGCGCCCCGACGACCTGCCCGCGCTGGACGCCGAGATCGCCGCCGCCGAGACCCGCGTGGCGAATCGCCGCGCGGCGGTTCCGGCCATCCGCTATCCGGAGCAGTTGCCGGTCTCCGCGCGCCGCGACGACATCGCGGCCGCCATCGCCGCGCATCAGGTGGTGATCGTCGCCGGCGAGACCGGCTCGGGCAAGACCACCCAGATCCCCAAGATCTGCCTGGAGCTCGGGCGCGGGATCCGCGGCACCATCGGGCACACCCAGCCGCGCAGGCTGGCGGCGCGCACCGTCGCCGAGCGCATCGCCGAGGAACTCGGCACCGAATTGGGCGATGTGGTCGGCTATACCGTCCGCTTCACCGATCAGGCCTCCGACCGCACCCTGGTCAAGCTGATGACCGACGGCATCCTGCTCGCCGAGATCCAGCGCGACCGGCTGCTGCGCCGCTACGACACGATCATCATCGACGAGGCCCACGAGCGCAGCCTCAACATCGACTTCCTGCTGGGCTACCTCAAACAGCTGCTGCCCCGGCGCCCCGATCTCAAGGTGATCATCACCTCGGCCACCATCGATCCCGAACTGTTCGCCCGCCACTTCGCCGACGCGCAGGGCACTCCGGCCCCGATCGTGGAGGTGTCGGGCCGGTCGTATCCGGTCGAATTGCGGTATCGCCCACTGTCGTTGGAGCTGCCGGGCGCCGACGAGGACGACGAGGACGCGACCCGCGTCGTCGACCGCGACCCCACCGACGCCATCGCCGACGCGGTCACCGAGCTGTTCGCCGAGGGCGACGGCGACGTGCTGGTGTTCCTGTCGGGCGAACGCGAGATCCGCGACACCGCCGACGCCCTGCGCGACCTGAAACTCGCGCGCACCGAGATCGTGCCGCTCTACGCCCGGCTGTCGGCCGCCGAGCAGCACAAGGTGTTCGCGCCGCACACCGGGCGCCGGGTGGTGCTGGCCACCAACGTCGCCGAGACCTCGCTGACCGTGCCGGGGATCCGGTACGTCATCGATCCCGGCACCGCCAGGATCTCCCGCTATTCGATGCGCACCAAGGTGCAGCGGCTGCCGATCGAACCGGTCTCGCAGGCCTCGGCACGACAGCGCTCCGGCCGCTGCGGCCGCGTGGCCGACGGCATCTGCATCCGCCTGTACTCCGAGGACGATTTCGAGTCCAGGCCCGCCTTCACCGAACCCGAGATCCTGCGTACCAACCTGGCCGCGGTGATCCTGCAGATGACCGCGCTCGGCCTGGGCGACATCGAGAGCTTCCCGTTCGTCGAGGCTCCCGATCGGCGCGCCATCCGCGACGGTATCGCGCTGCTGGAGGAACTCGGCGCCCTCGCCCACGGCAGTGCGAAAACCGTGGATGCCGAAGCGGACTCGCGAGGGCACCTCACCCTCACCGCCATCGGCCGGGAGATGTCGCAGCTGCCGGTGGACCCCCGTATGGCGCGCATGCTCGTCGAGGCGCAGCGTGACGGCTGCCTGGACGAGGTACTGGTGATCGTCGCGGCCCTGTCGATCCAGGACGTGCGCGAACGCCCCGTCGAGCACCAGCAGGCGGCCGACGCCCAGCACGCACGGTTCACCGTCGACGGCTCGGATTTCCTGGCCTACCTGCGCCTGTGGGACTACCTGACCGAACAGCGCAAGTCCCTGTCGTCCAACCAGTTCCGGCGGATGTGCCGGGAGGAGTTCCTGCACTACCTGCGCATCAGGGAGTGGCAGGACCTGCACGGCCAGCTGCGCACCATCACCCGCGGCCTCGGCTGGAACGAGTCCGGTGATCTCCGGGCCGACAGCGAGGGCGACCAGCGGCCGAGCCGGTCCCGGCGCGGTCGCGGCAATGCGAAACCGCAACGCGTGCGGGCGGATTCGACGCAGACCGACTCAACCGAGGTGGCGGACGAGACGCGCGCGGGCGGGACCTCCGGCGCGCCGGGTTCCGCAGGTTCCGGCGGTCATGGCCGATCCGGTGCGCACGGCGGCCGGCGGGAGGGCGCGGCGGGGAGCGCGGGTCGTGCGGACGCCGACCGATCCCGGCGCGAGGACCGGACCGGCGGCAGCCGGGGTCGCGGCCTCCCGCGCGAGGACCCGCCCCGTCGCGGGCGGGACAGCGGCACCCGGGCCGGGCAGCCCGCCGAGACCGCCGAGGCGGCGATGCCGTGGCCGAGCGCGCAGATCCATCAGGCGCTGCTGGCCGGAATGCTGTCGCACATCGGCGTGCGGGAGGCCGAGTCGCGGGAGTTCCTCGGCGCGCGCAATGCCAAATTCATGATCTTTCCCGGGTCGTCGCTGGCCAAGAAGCCCCCGCGCTGGGTGATGGCCGCCGAACTGGTGGAGACCTCCCGGCTGTGGGGCCGCATCACCGCGAAGGTCGAGCCGGAGTGGGCCGAGCGGCTCGCGGGAGATCTGGTGAAACGCACCTACTCCGAACCGCATTGGTCGGCCAAGCGGGGCGCGGCGCGCGCCTACGAACGGGCCACGCTCTACGGTGTGCCGCTGGTGACCGGCCGCCCGGTCGACTTCGGGCGCATCGACCCCGAACTGTCCCGGGAGTTGTTCATCCGGCACGCGCTGGTCCAGGGCGAATGGCAGACCCGGCACGGCTTCTTCGCCCGCAACCGCGCCCTGATCGACGATGTCGCCGATCTCGAGCACCGGGCCCGGCGCCGCGACATCCTCGTCGACGACGAGGTGCTGTTCGAGTTCTACGATCGGCGCCTCCCCGCCGACATCGTCTCGGTCCGGCATTTCGACAGCTGGTGGCGCAAGGCCGAACGCGACGACGCCACCCTGCTGGATTTCTCGACCGACACCGTGGTCAACGCCGGTGCGGCGGCCCTGGATCCCACCGATTTCCCCGACGCCTGGCGCCAGGGCGAACTCAGCTTTCCGCTGACCTACCAATTCGAACCCGGCCAGGACGACGACGGTGTGACCGTGCGGATTCCGGTCGAACAGCTCGCGCACGTGCGCGCCGTCGGTTTCGACTGGCTGGTGCCCGGCATGCGCGAGGAGCTGGCCGCCGCGTTCATCAAGACCCTGCCGAAGCCCCTGCGCCGCAGCGTCGTTCCCGCCCCCGACTTCGCCGCGGCCGCCCTGCGCGAGCTGACGCCGCGCGCCGAGCCGCTGCGCACCGGCCTGGCCAGGGAGCTCTCGCGCCTGGGCGCGGTCACCATCACCGCCGAGGATCTCGCCCCCACGGCGCTGCCCGACCATCTGCGCATGACCTTCGCCGCCGTCGACCGGCGCGGCGCGGTGCTCGCCAAGAGCAAGAATCTCGCGCAGCTCAAAACGCGGCTGGCCGACCAGGTTTCAGCCTCTGTCGCCCGGGCCACCGCGGGTGCGGAGCGCGCCCCCGCCACCGTGTGGACCTCGGAGTCACTGGGGTCGGTTGCCCCCACGGTGCGTCGTGAGGTCGCCGGGCAGACGGTGACCGGCTATCCGGCGCTGGTGCCCGAGGGCGAGGGCGTGGCCGTGCGGGTACTCAGCTCGCCCGCCGAACAGGCCGCCGCCATGCGCGCCGGGGTACGCACCCTGCTGCTGACCGCCGTACCGACCTCCACCAAAACCGTCACCGCCGGGCTGCCCGCGGCCGACCGGCTGTCGCTGAGCCAGAATCCCGACGGGTCGCTGGACAAGCTCGTCGAGGACTGCCGGGTCGCGGCCGCCGACGAGCTCATCGCCGCCGCGGGCGGCCCGGTCCGCACGCCCGAGGAGTTCGACCGGCTCGTCGCCACCGTCCGGCCGCAACTCACGGGCGCCGTCACCGGCCTGATCCGGGCAGTCGTGCCGGTGCTGGCGGCCGCGCACCGGGCCCGCGCCGCCCTGGCCGACACCGTCGAGTCCGATATCGCCGACGACGTCCGTCAGCAGCTCGACGACCTGCTGTTTCCCGGATTCGTCGCCGAATGGGGCCGGGCCCGGCTGCGCGAGCTCCCCCGCTATCTGCTCGCCGCCGCGCAACGCCTCGAATCCCTGCCCGGTTCGGCGGTCCGCGATCGGCAGGGCATGGTCGAGGTGGACCGTATGCTCGCCGCCTACGACAAGCTCGTCCGCGGCCTGCCCGAGGGCCGCCGCCACGCGCGCGACGTCACCGAGATCTGGTGGATGATCGAGGAATTGCGGGTGAGCCTGTTCGCGCAGAAGCTGGGCACGCCGTACCCGGTCTCCACCAAGCGGATCGAGAAGGCGATCGGCGCGATCCGCCGCTGAGCGCCGCCAGGTCAGTCCGCGACGGCCGCGGCCCGCGCCTTGCGCATCTCGGTGATCTCGCGTTCGAAATCGGCTGCGCTGGTGAAGGATCGGTACACCGAGGCGAAGCGCAGATAGGCCACCTCGTCGAGATCGCGCAGCGGGCCCAGGATGGCCAGGCCCACCTCGTGGCTGGGCACCTCGGGGGAACCCTTGGCGCGAACCGCGTCCTCGACCTGCTGCGCGAGCAGGTTCAGGGCGTCGTCGTCGACCTCGCGGCCCTGGCAGGCGCGCCGCACACCGACGATCACCTTCTCCCGGCTGAACGGCTCGGTGACGCCGCTGCGCTTGACCACCGACAGGATCGCGGTCTCGACGGTGGTGAACCGGCGACCGCAGGACGGACACGACCGCCGACGGCGGATCGCCGTGCCCTCCTCGACTTCCCGCGAGTCGACCACTCGCGAGTCAGGGTGTCGGCAATACGGGCAATGCATCCGAGGGTTCCTTCGTCGATGCGACGCTACTCCATGGCACTTGACAGAATACCTGTCATTGCTGCACCACCTGCCACTGCGTGGTGAGATCGGTGATCAACTCCGGCAGCCGCGCGAACATCCGCCCCCGGGCGAGCTTGGCCTGGAACGGTTCGTGGAACACCGACAGTGCCCGCGCCCGGTCGAGGCAGAGCTCGAGATGCCGGGGCAGCAGGTCGTCGACGATGTAGGCCCAGCGGGTGTCGCGGTCGGCCCAGTTGAAGCCGGGCAGCGGCACGCGCAGGCCGAGACCACCGGCGCGCACCGTCACCGGATCGTACTGACCGGGGGCGCGGGTGCCGGGAACCGCGGCCTTGCCACCGATCGTGGTCACATACGTCATGACCCGGCCCATGCCGTCGCGCCCGGCGGCGGTCACGTCCCACTGGTCGGCGATGATCTCGTTCTGTTCGCGGTCGGCCATCCGGACCAGCGCGTCGGCGCGGCCCGCGTCGGTACCGCTGTCGATCCCCGCCCAGGCGGCCCGGATGCCGTCACCGATCACCCCGGCCGCGAGCATCTCGTCGATCCCGGCCATGCCGTCGGCCAGGTAGGCCTCGTGCATCGGCACCAGGTCGATGAAGATGTGCTTCTGCATGATCATCAGCCTCGTCTGATACCAGGCCAGGTCGGCGGCACTCAGCCGTGGCCCGAGGGTGGCCAGCCGACCGATGTCGGCCGGGAGCGCGGCGACGAGTTCGGGCGGGGTGACGCGCAGCAGGTCGGCGACCGCGCTCCCGAGCTCGTGGATGCCGCCGACCGACAGCACGCCGCCGATGTCGCCGAGATCGAAGAAGCCCGAGGCGAAGGAGCCGCCGGCCAGTCCGGCGAGCCCGGCCCAGTAGAAGTCGGGGCGCGCGGCGGCGATGCGGAAGTAGTTCACATACACCTGCGGGAAGGTCGCCGAGTTGGCGGCGACGCCGCGATAGGGCTCCCAGGCCGCCAGGTCGATGCCCGCGTTGTCGGTGGCGACGACGAGCCAATACTGATGCAGCAGTGTGCCGTAGCGGGTCGGCGCGATCCCGTCGGCCCTGGCCTGCTCCAGCGCCGCGCGCAGCGGCGGGGCGCTCAGCGGCAGCGCCGGGTGCAGACCGCCACCGAACTCACCGTCTGCGTTGACCGCCGGGAGGTCGAGGTAGTCCGCGTACGCGGGCACCGCGCGGGCGGCGGGCGCGAGCAGCGCGCCGAGGATCAGGCTGAGCAACAGGGCGATCGAGCAGCGGCGCACCGTGACCTCGCATCCAGTTCGGCCGCGGCCCTCTACTGCCCCGGCTCGGAATGCCCGTCACCGTAGCAACGTGTTCTAGTTCTGCGGGCGCTTTTCGATCAGTTCGATCGTCGAACACCCACCGAGATCATCACGAAAACCACTCTTGTACAGGGATTTTGAGACTAGCGTACTGTCTCGGACAGTTCTGTCGACGGAGCGTCCACCGACTGCGAGGTCATGGGGCCCACCGGCTCGACCCGATCGCCGAAACTCCCCGCACGCAGGTGCGCGAGACCGAGGAACGCCATCACCACCAGCGCGGTCGCCAACGCGACCACCGCCAGCGTCGCGAATCCGATCTGCGCGTGTTCGACCCGGCGCACCGGATGCGCGCCGCGGGCGGGCCACACACCGGAGACCCGGTCGTACCGCGGCGCCGCACCCCTCGGCCCGGTCCCCCGCGGACCACGATCGGTCCGCGCCGGACGCGCGACACGTGCGGGCGAATCCGTGTGCGGCACCGTGGCGAAGGCGATATCCAGCGCCGCGTCCGCGGGGCGGCCGGCCCCCCCGCCCGGGCCGGGCCCCCCGCCGGGCCGGGCCCCCCCCCCCCAGGCGGGGGCACCCCCCGGGGCGCGGGGCCCCCCCCCCACCCGGGGGG
>NZ_JARWOJ010000378.1 GCF_029868625.1 Nocardia neocaledoniensis
AGCGAGCTCGGCCCGGTCGCGACCAATAGCGTCAGCGAGGTGGGAGAGCACCTCGTCGACCAGGGCGGGGGTCGGGGCGTCGGGGATGCTGCGGAGCTGCCGCACCGGCGATGCCTGATCGGTTGCCACAGAATCGAACTCCCAACTCCAACGATCTCGGAACCGGGTGAACATCACGGGCCTCATTCCGGTTGGGTAGTGGAAGCGCTCTGTCGAAGCGTGGGGGTGAGGCGGTCCGAATCGATTCCGTGGATTCGGACCGCCGCGGCCCTCACGCGGCGTGTGCGAGCTGCTCCTCTTCCGGGGGGTCGTTGTCGTCGACGGTCCCGCGCTCGTCCATGGCGGGGACGGTCGTGGAGTTCTGGTCGAGGGGGATGGTGCGGTAGTCGAGATCGCCGGCGGCGGCTAGTTCGACGTCGACGAGCCGGAACTGTTCGTTGCGGTCGCTGGCACGTCCCCGGCTGGCCAGGTGTTCACCGACCGCGGCGAGGAAGTGCAGGTAGGCCGAGACGGTGGTGGCCTGCCATGTGTTGGTGCGCCAGCAGTCCTTGTCGAGGGTTGATTCGTGGGCGGCGAGCACGAGCCCGAGCGTGATCACCCACGCCCTGCCCGCCACCGCTGATGCCGCAGTGTCGGTGAGGCCGGTGCTGTTGTTCGCGTTGAACAGGGTCAATGCCAGTGTCCGGGCGCGGGTTCCGCCGAGCAGGGTGGTGTCGCGCGCCAGTGAGGTCGCGACGAGCTCGGCGCTGCCCGGTGGTGGGGTCCGCAACGTGAGCACCCGCGCCAGGAATTCCAGTCGCCGCTTCTTCGCGGCGGCGCCGCGTTTGTTCAGCTCGATCACCCGGCGCCGTTCCTCACGTTTCCGGGCGCTGTCCGCTGCCGCCTGTTCGGCAGCGACCCGGGCAAGATCACCACCAGCACCCTCACTGCCACCCTCGCCGTCTTCGGGACGGTCACCGCTGGTGTCGGGGTCTCGGCGGTGCAGCCCGGCGGCGTCGAGCTGGTCGACGGGCAGGTAGTAGCTCGGCATCCACACGTCCCGGTACTCCAATCCGGCGGCGCTGCGCAGCCCGTCGGCGGGTTCGGTGTTGGGGAGGTCGGCGTCGAAATCGACGGTGTCGGGGTCGATGACCTCATCGGTGGTGGGGTCGAAGAGTTCGGCGTCCTCGATCAGTTCCATCGCCACCGCCCACCGTCCTGGTTCGGCGTCGATCGCCTCAGGGGAAACCGGTTCGGCGTTGGTGTCGACAAGGTCGTCGACCGGTACATAGGTGTCGAGGTCGACCTCGACGGATTCCACTGCCAGGATCGGGTGCCCGACCGCGGCATAGGGCAGGGCGGCTGTGAGCCGGTCGCGGCGTCGGGCACGGTCGGCGGCGATCATCTCGGCTTCGTAGTCGAAGTTCCACCGCACAGCCGACAACTTCTCCACCGCGGCGTAGTCGCCGAGCTGTTCGTATCCGGCGATCACCTCGAGCTGGTCAAGACTGAACGCGCTGGAATCCAACAAGTTTCGGGCCGTGCTCGATCGGCCGATCTTCCCGGCCTTACGAACCCGTGCGGTGTCGATTTGCAGACCCTCGGCGATACGGGTGGCGGTGGCACCGAGGTCGAGCATGTAGGCCACCCCGGCCGCACGCGCCGAATCGGTCAACTCGATGCGCCGGTCGTTGAGGTTGATCTGATCCAACGCCCGATCGATCAACCGCTCCGGATCATCGATCGACCGGTCGGTGGCCTCGACATAGACAGGCACCTTCGCAAGGCCGAGGGTGCGGGCGATCAACGCGCGGACCTGGCCGTCGACGACCACGACGTGTCCGTCGGGGCCGCGCTGGGCCAGGATCGGATCGCGCACCCCGAACCGCCGGATCGACTCGACCTCTTTCGGGTGGGCGTCGAGATCGATCTGGTCTTCGGGACGCACGTTGTGCCCGATGACCAGATCAGCGGGGTCCATGCTCACGGCCTCGGCGGCCGCGGGCAGCGGGGCGAGCACGGTGAGGGTGGCGTCGGTTCCTGGCGAGGACTCCTGATCCAGGTCGGCGGATGTGTCGGGCTCGATGGTGGTGGTGGACACGAAAGCTCCTTGCGTAGAGGACGACAACGACGCGCCGATCAGCAGAAGCCGGAGCGCGCCGAGAGTGGACGAAGGTCAGCGGGTGGTGCGGGAGCGGCGGGCCACGTTGAGCGGATACAGCCGCAGCGCCCCGGTCTCGTCGGGCCCGTAGGTCCAAAACCGTCCCCGCCAACCCCGCGCCTGTTCACACCACAGCTCGATGACGGGGTTGTCGGCGAGCATGGTGGCGGGTCCGGCGGTGCCGAGGTGCTCGCGTCCGGCGAACTCGGACCGTGAGATCGACTCCACGACGGTGACGTCGATCGCGGGTGGGGTTGTGCTCATGCGGGACTCCTGTTCGGTCAAGGGGTGATCGCGTGGCATGCGCGGCGCGGTGGCCGACGACCACCCAGGTCAGGGTTACGCTGGATGTTTGCTGGTGTCGGGTGGTGCGGAAGGGTGTGGTGATGGCGAGAAGCTGGTGAGTGGGTTACCGCGGTACGCGCCGATGCTGGCCGCCGCGGGTGCGTTGCCGGTGGACGACGGGCGGTGGGCCTTCGAGCTCAAGCACGACGGGATCCGGGCCCTGGCCTACGTCGATGAGCGGTTGCGGTTGGAATCGCGCAACGGCAACGACATCACCTCGGCCTGGGCCGGAACTGGCCGGGCTCGCCCCGGCTGAACCCGGTTTCGTCGTCGACGGTGAGATCGTCATCGAAGTCGCGGGCCGGTCCTCGTTCCGGGCATTGGCCCCGCGAATGCACCAACGCAACCCGGCCACCATCGCAACCCTGGCCCAGACCTCACCGGCGACGTTCATGATTTTCGACCTGCTCCACATCGGCGACCGATCCCTGACCGGGCTGCCCTACCCTCAACGGCGCGAACTGCTCGAACTCACCGGCCTGGCCGGACCGCACTGGCGAATTCCCGGCCTGCTTCCCGGGCCGGCCGCCGACGCCCTGGCCGCCTCGCAGGCGCTCGGAGCCGAGGGAATCATCTGCAAGCGCCGCGACAGCTGGTACCTGCCCGGGCAACGCAGTCCCGCCTGGACCAAGGTCAAAAACGTGTCCCACCAGGAGGTGGTGGTCATCGGCTGGAAAACCGGGACGGGCCGACGGGCCGGAAAGATCGGGTCGCTGCTGGTCGCGGTCCCCGACGACCGAGGCAACCTGGAATACGCGGGCAGTGTCGGGACCGGATTCACCGTAGGGATGCTCACGGACCTGCACGAGCGATTGGCGCCGCTGCAACGCCCGGACCCACCGGTCCCCGGATTCCGGTCGACCGCGACCGGGGTGGTGTGGCTCGAACCGTGTGTGGTCGGAGAAGTCGCGTTCACCGAGTGGACCGGCGACGGCCGCCTACGCCACCCGAGCTGGCGGGGACTACGGCTGGACAAAGACGTCGATGAGGTGGAAACACCGACCGGACGACAATAAGTCACCGTCGACGGGCACTCGAGCTGACAAGCATTCTCGGGCTACCCCGCAGCGCGCATCGAGCCGGAAGGGTCGGGTCAGAGACTGTCGGTCGCTGCGGAGCTGACGCTGATGCCGAACCTGCCGTGGTAAGCGGTGAGGATGAGTATTCCGCGGTGGGCGGCGTGGTGGCGGATCAGCTCGATCAACGTCACGCCGTCGAACGATTCGGTGAGGTCGATGTATTCGACGAAGTCGTCCCCACCGACCGCGGTGCCGGAAAAGTCGAAGCGGCTGCGGTTGTCGTAGCCGACCGCGTACACCACCTTCGACGATCCGTCGGGTCGAGTCGGGTCGGCGAGCAGACGAGGCCGACCGTTGGACAGCAGATAGGTGCCCTCGTCTTTGGCCCATACCAGTGCCGGCGGCACCGGGTCGGGTTTGTCGGTGTCCCACTCGGGCCAGGAATGCTCACCAGCGGCCATGGCGTGCTCGGCAATGGGCAAGACCTGGCGCAGCGGGAACCACAACTCGAACGAACTCGATCGACGCATGATGCGATACCTTTCGTTTGAAGGGCACTGGGTGTTGGCGGCTTAGAACACCGCGCACGCTGTGCCGTAGCTGTTCCGGTGAAACCGGTGAGACCGATGAGCGGGTAAAGGATGTCGGTGGCGGCGCGTTGGCCGGGGACATCCGCCAGGCCTGTGTCGAGGGCTCGGTGAATCGAGGCCCCACACCCTGGAGGGAGCCTGAACGCGCTGTGTCGGTCGCGCCGCGCGAGGACGCGGCGAAGAGGGGGTATCGGCTCGGTGCCGTGGAACGTCGACCGCAACGCGGTCGGCGGGCTCACCGCGCTGAAGTAGATGTGCGGCGACAGGGCTCGGCGTGACGGGAGGGACTGCTAGGAGCGGCCCAGCGCTGGTCTGCGCTCAGCTCCTAGGCCGTCGCACAGATTCGGTTCTCGAGAGCTCGATCCTGCTGCCGCTCTGGGTATCCCGCGCGCGGGCTGGGTTGCCCGGCGGTCAGTGCTCGCAGTCGTTGTGCGCGGGCGGGCTGTAGGTGGTGGCACCGCACGCGAGGCAGGTGTGGGCGCGGTGGTGCCCGCCGACGCGGCGGCACGGCATGGCCGCGACCATCGCGCGTCCGGCGCCGAGGCGGTGCCCGTTCGGGCAGAACCGTGGGGAGGGCTCCGTCCAGATCCCGACCCGCAGGTAGGGTCGCGCCGACTCACACACCGATGGGAACATGTGTTCGATTATGGTATCGATCATGGAGGTGAGAGACTTAGTCCGGATCGGCACGAACGGCGTCAGCCAGTTCAAGATCCTCGAGATCGACGGCACCACCGCCCGGATCGAGCCGACCCTGGACGCCCCCGGCGCGTACCCGTTCTCGATGCGGCTGCTCGACCTGACTCCCTGGACCGGGTGAGCACGATGAACGACGGCGGAGACGAACCGAGCGGGCCCGCGCGAACCGAGGGCACCTTCCCTCGGCCGTTGTACCCGCAGGGGCGCGGTCACTTCGCGCGGACCGTGGTCGAATCGCCGAAGCCGGTATGGGTGCGGCTGGACGCCATCGTGATCCGCGATCCCGGCACGCCCCGCCACGTCAACGGTGCCGGACTGGACATGACCGGAGAACGTCCGGGACTGCTCACGCACTGGGTCCCGACCTATGCCGGTGAGTGGCTGGGCCGGGTCACCTACTCGATCGCCTACGCCGACGGCCGCCCGGATCTGCAGTTGAGCGACCAGCTCGTGCCCGCCTACGCGCTGCGCCCGCGAACCGCGGGCCCGGCCGGTCCTCGACGCTCCGCTGGCTGACCGCCGCCCCAGTACTGCGACTGGGCGCCGATCTCGGCCGCGGGGGAGTCGCGAGGCTGGGCTGGCTGGGTGGTCACGATGCGCGGGCGTAGTACCCGTCGATGCCGAGCTGGGTGAGTTCGTTGGTGAGTGGGGCGTAGTCGGGGCGGGCGGCGACCCAGGTGGTGAAGGTCGACCATTCCCAGCCGTGGTGGCGGGCGATGTCGCGGGATCTGAGGGTGCGGGTGTATTCGACCGAGGCATGGGCGAAGCCGAGGGCTGCTTGGACCTGTTGGGGTTTCAGCGAGCTGGCGAACACGCGCAGTTCGAAGGTGTCTTCGGGGTAGACGTTGATCGCTTGCTGTCGGCCGAACCCGTGGTGACTGCCGTGGGCGAATTCTCGGCATCGTCGGCGGGCGGCGGGAGTGAACTGCGCCCAGGTGGAGTTTCGGCGGGCCAGGGCGATGACCTCGGGTTGGTTGCGGTGGATGAATTTCATCCACCGGTAGATGTGGGCGGGGGAGTCGAACCCGTCGCGGGATAGGTGGATGTGGATGCCGACCTCGTCGTCGGTGTGGCAGCCGAGCAGCCGCAGCCTGCCCAGCAGCGACCAGGGGAACTCGCTGATCGCGTAGTGGTAGGTCATGGGGTGGGTGACCAGTTCGAACCCGCAGCTGATCGATCCGTCCTGCTTGAGGTAGGCCAGATCGCCGACGGCGGCCTCGGCGGTGTCGACGGCGTCGGTGAAACCGTCTCTGGTGGCGCGGATTTCGAGTTCGAGACCGAGGTAGAGGGGTCCGTCGCCGTGGAAGACGGGGGTGGGCTTGTAGAAGTAGTCGAAGATCGCGGGGTGGTCTGATCGGCAGTCCGAGCACTGGTCGGTGCCGAAGGGGACCAGGGTGACGCAGGTGTCGCATTCGCGGTATTCGCTGGCACACAGCTCGCACACGTCGATGCCGTCATCGGTGGTGTAGGCACGCGCGGTGCGCGCCAGGCAATCACCGCATCGCACGTAGTCGCGGGCACAGCTCGCGCAGAGGTCGTGGCCGCTGATGACCTCGACGAGGTCGCGGACCGAACTCCGGCACTGCGGGCACTCAGGCCAGTCGGCCCGGCAATCACCGCAGAGTCCGTCGGTGTCTGAGAGGTCGACGAGGTCGGCTGCCGGGGTCGCGGTGCGGCACTGGCCGCAGGCAGGTTCTGCGAGAACCGGGGTGGGCATGGGGGTGTTTCCTTCCGTGGAAAGCACTGAGCCCGCACCCGTGGTGGGTGCGGGCTCAGTGGCCGGTGAGGAATCAGAAGGCGCGATGCTGGACCGTCGGTTGCGCGTCGCGACCGAATGTGGGTCCGGGTCGGTGGACGGCTCCTGTTGTGGTTGTCCACAGAGGTATCCACAACAT
>NZ_JARWOJ010000379.1 GCF_029868625.1 Nocardia neocaledoniensis
CGGGGGGGGGGGGGGGGGTGCCGGAGCCGGCTGGGGGCGGGGGGGCGTTGGGCGTGGGGCGGCGGCCGGTAAATATGACCCGCCGATGCTGATGCGGTTTGGCACAATTGTACCCCCTATGCCCCCCCCACTGGGGGGGCCCTTCGGCGTTCCGGAATCATCGGCTGTAGCGCAGCAGGGTGCGGACCAGCCGGCAGGTGGCATCGGACGGTGGCCGCAGGTCGATCTGCTCGGCGGTGCGCCGGATGGTCTCGTTGGTGGCCTGATTCGGCAGGTACACACCGGAATCCAGCAGCGCGATGGTCAACCGCATGGCCTTGAGCCTGCGATTGTGCGCGACGTACCAGCGGCGCGGCCTGCCCGCGGGCAGCCGCTTCTTCTCCAGCGGCACATACGGTCCGGTGATGAACGTGGACTTCGGTGCGGTGGCAATGGCGTGCATGGCGTCCTCCCGTCGCGAATGGGTCCCGCCCCCGACGGGCACCCTCGAACACGCTTTCGATTGTAGCGAGGGGGTCCGACAAGTTTCGGCGATCTCTCGCGGAAGCCATTGAGCTCCAGTGGGATTCGATGTTATCCACAGGGTGCGCACGGCCCGTCGCCGGGCACCTGTCGGACCGTTGTGATCTAGTTGGCATCGATGTCACGGGAGGAGACGCGATGACGGCGAACGCGATCGGCGAGCGCCTCGGCGCCCACGTCGAGGCCGACGAACTGCTCGGCCTGGCCTGGCTCGTCGCGAACGGCGACGAGGTGGCGACGGGCGCGATCGGCCATGTCGACGACGCGCGTACCGCACCGGTGCGTACCGACACGATCTTCCGCATCTCCTCGATGACCAAACCGCTCACCGCGGTCGCGGCATCGATCCTCATCGACGACGGCGTCCTCGACCCCGCCGAGCCCGTCGACCGCCTGTTGCCCGAACTCGCCGACCGCCGCGTGCTCGCGCACCCGGCCGCCGAGATCACCGACACCGTCCCCGCGCGGCGCCCGATCACGGTCGACGACCTGCTCACCTTCCGGCTCGGCTGGGGCATGGACTTCACCGACTTCTCGCCGAAGCCACTCGATACCGCGTGGAGCGAGCTCGGCCTCGGCTGGGGCCCGCCGACGCCGGCGGAGCTGCCCGGTCCCGATACCTGGCTGGCCCGGCTCGGCAGCCTGCCGCTGCAATACCAGCCGGGGGAGCGGTGGCTCTATCACGTGGGCGCCCCGATCCTCGGTTTCCTGGTAGGCAGGGCCGCCGGGCGGCCGCTCTCGGAATTCCTGGCCGAGCGCGTCTTCGGCCCCCTCGGCATGGTCGACACCGGCTTCTCCGTCCCCGCGGACAAGCTGACCCGCTTCGGGCCGCACTACTCCGACAAGGAGGGCACGCGCGTCCTCTTCGACACGGTCGACGGCCAGTGGAGCACCCCGCCGGAGTTCGAGGGTGGCGGCGACGGACTCGTCTCGACGCTCGCCGACTACCACCGGTTCGCCCGCATGTTGCGCGCGGGCGGTGAACTCGACGGCGTCCGGGTCCTCAGCGAGCGCGCCGTCGCCACCTTGTCGACGGATCACCTCACCGCGGAGCAGCGCGCAGCGGGCGGGCCGAACGGCGACGGCAGCGCGGGCTGGGGCCACGGGGTCGGGGTGCTGCTCAGCGACCTGCCGGACGGTCCGCGCGCCGGCTCCTACGGCTGGTCGGGTGGGCTCGGATCCACGTGGTCCAACGACGGCGAGGTGACCGGCGTCCTGCTCACCAACCAGACGTGGGGCTCGTCCGGCCCGCTCCCGGTGTTTGCCACGTTCGAGTCGATCTTGGGTGAGGTGGCCCGCCGCGGCGAGGGCGTCTAGGCGCTGCGGCGGGGCTTCGCGCGCAGGCGTATTCTGCGGGCTATGACCGCTTTCGACCGCCCGCGGCGGTTGCGCAGGACCCCCGCGTTACGTCGGCTCGTCGCCGAAACGACCCTGGAACCGCGCCAGCTGGTACTGCCGATGTTCGTCGCCGACGGCATCGACGAACCACGCGAGATCAGCTCGATGCCCGGGGTGTATCAGCACTCGCTGGACTCGCTGCGCAAGGCGGCGGTGGAGGCCGTGACCGCCGGTGTCGGCGGCCTGATGCTGTTCGGTGTGCCGCTGCCCGAGGACAAGGACGCCACCGGCAGTCAGGCCAGCGATCCGAACGGCATCCTCAACCGCGGCCTGCGCGCGCTGGCCCAGGAGGTCGGTGACGCGACGGTCGTGATGGCCGACACCTGCCTCGACGAGTTCACCGATCACGGCCACTGCGGCGTGCTCGGTACCGACGGCGCGGTCGACAACGACGCCACCCTGCACCGCTATGTCGAGATGGCGCTGGCCCAGGCCGAGGCAGGCGCCGATCTGCTGGGCACCAGCGGCATGATGGACGGCCAGGTCGGCGCGATCCGGCGGGGCCTGGACGCGGTCGGGCGCACCGACACCGCCATCCTCGCCTACGCCGCCAAGTACGCCTCCGCCTTCTACGGCCCGTTCCGAGAGGCCGTCGGCTCGTCGCTCGAAGGCGATCGCCGCACGTACCAGCAGGATCCGGCCAACCGTCGCGAATCGCTGCGCGAACTCGACCTGGACCTGGCCGAGGGCGCCGACATCGTGATGGTGAAGCCCGCGATGTCCTACCTCGACATCCTGCGCGATGTCGCCGACCGGTCCACGGTCCCGGTCGCCGCGTACCAGATCTCCGGCGAGTACGCGATGATCACCGCCGCCGCCGAGCGCGGCTGGATCGACCGCAGGGGCGCGATCCTGGAGTCGCTGATCGGCATCCGGCGGGCGGGCGCGGACATCGTGCTCACCTACTGGGCGACCGAGGCGGCACACTGGCTGTCGTGATCGTTCCGCCGCACAAACCCGAGACCCCGCCCATGCCCGAAGACGTCGGTACCGCGCGCCAGCTGTGGTGGGCGGTGGCCGGGCTCGGTGTCGTGTACGCCATCGCCACCCTCGTCTCCATGACCGGTCAGCGCGCCGAGCTGAGCAAACAGTTCCTCGATGAGATGCGCAAGACGGATCCTGCCATCACCGCCTCGACCGTCGATGCGATCGTGTTGGTGGCTTTGGTGTTCACCGCGATTCTCGCCGTAGCGCTCGCCGGGGTGACGGTGTTGATCGCCCAGCAGCTCGGCCGCGGTAAGCAGTGGGCCCGCACGGTGCTCATGGTCGTCGCCGTCTGGCTGGGGATGGGCGCGATCGCGACGATGTTCGCCTTCTCCGGCGAGTCGAGCGTCGCCACGATGATCGCCGGCGGCACCTCGATCGTGCAGGGTGTGCTCGCGGTCGGCGCCGCGTATCTGAGTTACCGCCCGGAATCGACGAAATACTTCCAGCTGAACCGTCGGTGAACGCAGGGTTGAACGCCGCCGTTTTTCGCGCTCGACCGGCCAGAGTGTATGGTGAGCATGGTCACAGTGATTTCGGGGTACTCGCTGTGATGTAACCGGTAGGGAACCGGTGGAGCGGAGGCAATGATGCGCGTGGTGATCGAGCAGCCACACAGCCTGCGGCGCGATCTGCTGGTCATCGGTTTGATGGTCCTGCTCGCGCTCGTCACCATCGCGATCGTCCTGCTGCCGAGCCTGGTCGGCTGATCCGCGGGCGCCGAGGCGCCGCGGTATCGCATACATGGTGTTGTTCTCCGAGCCCGGCGCGCGCTGGCGTGCGGTCGCCTACGGACCCCTGCTCTGCGCGGGCATGCTGCTGATGGAATGGCTCTTCGGGAGCACCCTGCACGGTTTCGCGCTCGGCTTCTGTGCCGTGGCCATCGGTGGTTTCACGGTCCTGCAGGTGATCGCCGGACGCACCCACGGGCGGGTCGAGCTGACCGAATCGACCCTGCGTCAAGGCGTCGAGACACTCCCGCTCGCCGACATCGCCGAGGTGCTGGCGCCCGATGACGACGACGCCGCCGAGGCCAGGCCCCTCGGCGCGCTCACCGGGGTGCCGCGCCGTCGCCGCGGCATCGGGCTCCGCCTGGCCGACGGCCGCGTCGTGCGGGCCTGGGCGATCGACCACGCGGGTCTGCGCGCCGCTTTGACCGGTGCCCTGGCAGGATCGCGGGAATGAGACGCTGGATCGTCGCGGCGCTGATCGAACTCGGCCTGGCCGCGCTCTGCCTGGTCGGAGCGGTCTACAGCTGGAGCAACGCGCGCCGCACCACCGAGTTCGTGACCGCCGACGACCACCCCGCGTTCGAGGCCGTGCGATACGCGCCACCCATGCTGGTGCTGGCGACGGCGCTGGTGATCGTCGCGGGGGTGCTGGCGATCGACGCGATCGCCCGGATCGCGGCCAGATCTGTAGCGCCGGACGCCATTCGAGCGATGCACTGAGGGAAGTCGAATCTCGATGTGCACGTTGGGATTCGGGACATTCCGGACCGACATCTCACGAAGGAAAACCCGTATGACCAGACTCACCGCTGGACTGTTCACCGCCGTCGCGGCGATCGCCCTCGCCGCGGGCCCCGCCCAGGCCGCGACCGGCCTGCCCCTGACTCCCATGGCCGATCCGGCCGCCGGTGGCTTCGCCCCGGAGACCGGCTCGAGCGGCATCTACAACGGCATCATGTGCCAGCTGCACACGATCTCCGCCGAAGTCCCCTGCATGTACACCTAACCGGCCCACTGCTGGTAGACGTCGACGACGCGGCCACCGCGCGTGCCCGGCGCGTTCAGGTAGACGGTGACGGTGCCGTCGGGATGACTCGCCGCCTCCGCGACCACCTGGCGCAGGGTGGCGCGGATGCCGCCGTCGGCGTCGCGGTGCAGATTCGTGTCGCTGTGCAGCCCGGCGCCGATCCGGTTGGCCGGCACGAACATCGCGGTGAGCGCCGGGATCGGCCCGGCGCCGAGCGCGACGGTCTCCTCATGGTCGAGTTGGGCGCCGATCCGATCCGGCTGTGCCTGGGGAGCGAACGCGGCGGCCGAACCCGCGCCGAGGATCACTCCGGCGGCGACGAACCCGGTGCCGAGGGCAGTGCTGGTGACGCCGAAACGCATGAAATACCCTTCCGCTGATTGCTGATGACGTGCGCGAGCAGCCCGCAGCGTAGCCGCAGGCCAGCGCACCCGGATCGACATCATCGGCCCGAGACGGCGGCGTGTCGGGCGTGTCGCCGGTGGGTCGCTGCGGTCTGGGTCACTGTGCCCCACCCTGTCGTCCGGCGCGCCGAGGCGAGCTGAGAGACTGGAATCCGTGAGTTCTTCCGCGCGCGCGACCAGGTCATCGGTGCCGGTTTCCGCCCAGCTCTTCGAGCGGGCCGCTTCGGTGATCCCAGGTGGTGTCAATTCCCCGGTCCGCGCGTTCAACTCGGTCGGCGGCACGCCGCGGTTCATGGCCTCGGCCAAGGGCTACACCCTCGTCGACGCCGATGGCCACGAGTACGTGGACCTGGTCTGTTCGTGGGGCCCGATGATCCTCGGCCACGCGCACCCCGCCGTCGTCGAGGCGGTGCAGCGGGCCGCCACCGGCGGACTGTCCTTCGGCGCGCCGACCGAAGCAGAGATCGAGCTGGCCGAGGCGATCGCCGCCAGGGTCGAGCCGGTCGAGCGCGTGCGCCTGGTCAACTCCGGCACCGAGGCCACCATGAGCGCCGTGCGGCTGGCCCGCGGGTTCACCGGCCGCGCCAAGATCATCAAGTTCTCCGGCTGCTACCACGGCCACGTCGACGCGCTGCTGGCCGACGCGGGCTCCGGCGTCGCGACCCTCGGCCTGCCGACCTCGCCCGGCGTCACCGGCGCGCAGGCGGCCGACACCATCGTGCTGCCCTACAACGACCTGGCCGCCGTGGCCGCCGCGTTCGAGGCGCATCCCGGCCAGATCGCGTGCGTCATCACCGAGGCCGCCGCGGGCAATATGGGCGCGGTCGCGCCGCTGCCCGGGTTCAACGAGGGCCTGCGCACGCTCGCGCACGACAACGGCGCGCTGCTGATCATGGACGAGGTGATGACCGGATTCCGCGTGAGCGCGGCCGGTTGGTACGGCCGCGAGGGCGTCGCCGGTGACCTCTACACCTTCGGCAAGGTGATGAGCGGTGGCCTGCCTGCCGCCGCGTTCGGCGGTCGCGCCGAGATCATGAACAACCTCGCCCCGCTCGGCCCGGTCTATCAGGCAGGCACGCTCTCCGGTAACCCCGTCGCGGTCGCGGCCGGGCTGGCGACCCTGCGCGCCGCCGACGCCGAGGTGTACGCGGCGCTGGACCGCAACGCCGATCGGCTCGGCGCGCTGTTCACGAAAGCCCTGACAGAAGCGGGTGTCGAGCACCAGGTCCAGTTCGCAGGCAATATGGTGAGCGTGTTCTTCGCCGACCGCCCGGTGACCGACTATGCCGCCGCCAAGGCGAGCCAGACCTGGCGCTACCCAGCCTTCTTCCATGCCTTGCTCGACGCGGGCGTGTACGCGCCGCCGAGCGCGTTCGAGGCCTGGTTCGTCTCCGCGGCGCTCGACGAGGACGCGTTCGACCGTATCGCCGCCGCTCTGCCCGCCGCCGCCCTCGCGGCCGCGGCCGCAACCCCCGAAGGATCCAAAGCGTGAGCTCCGACCAGCCCGACGCAGAACTCGCCGTCGACGAGGCGCCGCATCCGGCGCCCGCCGCCGCACCGCCCGCCCTCAACGACGACCCAGCGACCGTGGAAACCATCGTGCACGTGCTGCGGCACGGAGAGGTGCACAACCCGAACGGCATCCTCTACGGCCGCCTGCCCGGGTTCAGTCTGTCGGTGGCCGGGCGTTCGCAGGCCGCGGCCGTCGCCCGCTCGCTGGCCGACCACGACGTCTCCCTGGTGATCGCCTCCCCGCTGCAGCGCGCCCAGGAGACCGCGGCCCCGATCGCCGCTGCCCACGATGTCATCGTGCGTACCGACGAGAACCTGATCGAGGCGGGCAACACCTTCGAGGGCCTGCGCGTCTCGGTCGGCGACGGCGCGCTGCGCAAGCCGCGGCACTGGTGGAAACTGCGCGACCCGTTCACCCCGTCCTGGGGCGAGCCGTACCTGCAGATCGCCCACCGCATGCTGGCCGCGGTCAACAAGGCTCGCGTCGAAGGAGCGGGGCACGAGGTGGTGCTGGTCTCGCATCAGCTGCCCGTGTGGACGCTGCGCCGGTTCCTGCAGGGCCAGCGGCTCTGGCACGACCCGCGCAACCGCCAGTGCTCGCTGGCCTCGCTGACCTCGCTGGTCTACCACGGGGATACGCTGGTCGACATCGTGTACTCCGAGCCGGCCGGCGCCTCCGACCCCACGGTCCACGGCGCATGACACGCTCCACCGCATCGGTATCCGTCCGCAGTCACCGGCTGCGGGCGGTGACCGCCGTCGTCTCCGCCCTGTTCGTGATCGTCGCGGCCGCGGGCTGTTCGACCGGCACCGACGCGGTGGCCACCGGCGGCGGGACGTTCGAGTTCGTCTCGCCCGGTGGCAAAACCGACATCTTCTACGATCCGCCCGCCCAGCGCGGCACGATCGGCAAGCTGTCCGGACCCGATCTGATGAACGAGGGAAAGACCGTCTCGGTCGCGGATTTCCCGGACCAGATCGTGGTCGTCAATCTGTGGGGGCAGTGGTGCGGCCCGTGCCGCGCCGAGGCGCCCGCGCTCGAAAAGGTCTACGCGGCGACCAAAGACAAGGGCGTCGCGTTCCTGGGCATCAATGTCCGCGACCACCAGCGCGACAAGGCTCAGGACTTCGTAGTGGACAACAAGGTCGAGTACCCGTCCATCTACGACCCGTCGATGCGAACTCTGCTCGCGCTCGGCGGAAACTTTCCCACCAGTGTCATTCCGACCACGTTGATCCTGGATCGTCAGCACCGGGTCGCCGCGGTCTTCCTTCGCTCGCTACTGGCAGAGGATCTGCAGCCCGTGGTCGAGCGCATCGCCGCCGAGGAGAAGCAGTGAGCCGTCGTCGTCCCGGAAATCTGACCGCGTGTCGCCCCCGCCAGGGCGCCCGCCGCATGGGCGCCGGCTGGACCGTCGACGATCGTTGGGCGGGCATCGCGACCGTCCCGCGCAGCGTCGCCGGTGCCGGCCTGTTCGATTTCGGCCCGGCCGAACCGGCCGAGACCGAGCGCACCCTGTCGTTGCCCCGCGACGAGCAGCGTGACGAAGAAACGAGCGCCACCGAGTGACAACGCTCGCCGCAGTCGGGGACTCGTTCCAGCAGACCGCGGCATCGGGTCCGTTGCTGTTGGCGCTGGGTGCCTGCCTGCTCGCGGGCCTGGTGTCGTTCGCTTCACCGTGTGTCGTGCCGTTGGTGCCGGGGTATCTGTCGTATCTGGCCGGACTGGTCGGTGCCGAGGCGCCGCCCGCCTCCGTCGCCCAGGCCGGCACGCTCACCGCGCAGCGCCGTAGCGCCAAGCTGCGGGTCGCCGGTGCCGCCGGACTGTTCGTCGCCGGGTTCACGGTGGTGTTCGTGCTGGCCACGGCCACCGTGTTCGGCCTGATCCAGACCCTCAACGTCAATCGGGAGTTGCTGCAGCGCGTCGGCGGTGTGGTGACGATCCTGATGGGTCTGGTGTTCATCGGCCTGGTGCCCGCGCTGCAGCGCGACACCAGGATGGAGCCGCGCCGGTTCACCAGCATCGTCGGCGCCCCGCTGCTCGGCGGGGTCTTCGCGCTCGGCTGGACGCCGTGCCTCGGCCCGACCCTGTCGGGCGTGATGGCCGTATCGGCGGGAACCGACGGCACCACCGCGGCGCGGGGCGTCGCCCTGATCGTGGCGTACTGCCTCGGGCTCGGCCTGCCCTTCGTCGTGCTGGCGTTCGGTTCCGCCGGTGCGTTGCGCGGGGTCGGCTGGTTGCGGCGCAATTCGCGCACCATCCAGGTAATCGGGGGTGTTCTGCTCGTCGTCGTCGGCATCGCTCTGGTCACGGGGGCCTGGGACCAGTTCGTCAGCTGGGTGCGCGACGGCTTCGTCTCCGAGGTGACTCTCCCGATCTGATGACTGACACACTGACTCCCCCCACCACCCCCACCCCGCCCGCCGGTCGGGAGGCCGGGCCACACTGGCACCCCGAGATCAGCGAGACCTGGACGATCCGCAGCGGCCGGGTGCGCTTCCGGATCGACGGCACCGAGATCGTGGCCGAACCGGGCGACACGGTGACAGCGCCCCCGCGGGTCCTCACCCCATCTCAGCACTCCCACACTCACCCCCCCCCCCCCCCCCCCCCCCCCCGCCCGGCAGCCGCTGCCGGCCCGGGCCTGGGCCCTGATCCGCAACACCTGGCGCGGGCTCACCAGCATGCGTACCGCGCTGGTGCTGCTGTTCCTGCTGGCCCTGGCGGCGATCCCCGGCGCCCTGCTGCCGCAGCGCAGCCTGAACACACAGAAGGTCGAGCAGTACATCGCCGACCGGCCGACGCTGGGTCCGTGGATGGACCGGTTCGAGCTGTTCGACGTGTTCGGCAGCTTCTGGTTCACCGCCATCTACGTGCTGCTTTTCATCTCGCTGGTCGGCTGCATCCTGCCGCGCTGCTGGGACCACTACAAGGCCCTGCGCACGCCGCCCGTGGCGGCACCGCGCAATCTCGGCCGGTTGCCGCACCACTCCAGCGAGACCGTCGACGGCGCCGCGGAGGAAATCGTCGACCGGGCGCGCGGACAGCTGCGCGGCTGGCGCACCGAGGTGCGGCCGGGCAAGCGCGACGGCGAGGTGACGCTGTCGGCCGAGAAGGGCTACCTGCGCGAGTTCGGCAACCTGGTGTTCCATCTGTCGCTGGTGGGGCTGCTCGTCGCGATCGCGCTCGGCAAGCTGTTCGGCTACGAGGGCAATGTCATCGTGATCGCCGACGGCGGGCCCGGCTTCTGCACCACCTCGCCCGCGGTGTTCGACTCGTTCCGCGCGGGCAACGTCAACGACGGCACCGGGATGACGCCGCTGTGCGTGCGCGTCAAGGACTTCAAGGCCGACTACCTGCCCACCGGCCAGGCCGAGATGTTCACCTCCAATATCGAGTACCAGGCGGGCGCGGACCTCACCACCGACACCTGGCGTAGCACCGAGCTGCGGGTCAACCACCCGCTGCGCGTCGAGGGCGACCGCGTCTACCTGCAGGGGCACGGCTTCGCGCCGACGTTCACCGTCACCTTCCCGAACGGTGAGACCCGCACCGAGACCATCCAGTGGCGTCCCGACGACGCCCAGACCTTCCTGTCCAGCGGTGTCCTGCGGATCGATCCGCCCGGCGGCATGTACGCCACCGACGAGGAACGCCGCCAGAACCAGATCGCCATCGAGGGCCTGTTCGCGCCGACCGCGACATTCCACGGCAGTCTGCTCACCTCGTCGTTCCCGCGGATGGACGATCCGGCCGTCGCCGTCGACATCTATCGCGGCAACACCGGCCTCGACACCGGCCGCTCGCAGTCGCTGTTCGCACTGGACTCGGAGATGATCAAGCAGGGCCGCCTCACCAAGGAAGCCCGCGTGAACCTGCGTCCCGGCGAGTCGACGACGCTGCCCAGCGGCGCGAAGGTCACCTTCGACGGCGCGAAGGAATTCGTGAATTTGCAGGTCTCGCACGACCCCGCGCAACAGTGGGTGCTGGTGTCCGCGCTGACGATGATGGCAGGCCTGCTGGTGTCGCTGCTGGTGAAGCGGCGCCGGATCTGGGTGCGGGCGTACCCGGCTGAGGTCACGGCGGGTACCGTGGATCAACGACGGACCGTAGTAGAGATGGGCGGTCTGGCCAGAAGCGATCAGGCGGGCTGGGGCGGCGAATTCGACCGGCTGCGGGCGCGCCTGCTGGGAACGGAGAACTGATGCCGATCGACGAAACGGTGGCGCGCTACAGCGACTTCGCCTTCATGTCGGCCATGGCGATCTACGCCCTGGCGCTGGTGCTGCTGCTCGTGCAGTACGCCTCCGCGCGGGCCAAGCAGGTCGCGGCGCGCGAGCTCGTGCCCGCCGGCGCGCCCGTCGACCCGTCGCTGCCCGGCCGCATCGAGACACCGCAGGCCAAGCCGACCGCCGAACGGCTCGGCAATATGGCGTTCTCGGTGCTGGTGGTCGGCGCGGTGCTGCACGTCGTCTCGATCGTGCTGCGCGGTTTCGCGACCAACCGTTTCCCGCTGGGCAACATGTACGAGTTCACCACCATGGCCACCGCGGCCGCCGTGGTGATCGGCCTGTGGTTCCTGCGCGAGCAGCGCTACCGGTCCATGTGGGTGTTCCTGCTGGTCCCGGTGCTGATCCTGATGTTCCTGGCCGGCACGGTCCTCTACGCCGACGCCGCGCCCGTGGTGCCCGCGCTGCGCTCGTTCTGGCTGCCGATCCACGTCACCATCGTCAGCGTCGGCAGCGGCGTCTTCCTGGTCTCCGGCGTCGCCAGCCTGCTGTACCTGTATCGCATGCGTCAGCCCGCCGGCGAGGAGTCGAACAACGTCCTCGGCACCATCGCCCGCCGCCTCCCCGACGCCCGCACCCTCGACCAGCTCGCCTACAAGACCACCATCATCGGCTTCCCCCTCTTCGGCGCGGGCGTCATCCTCGGCGCCATCTGGGCCGAAGCCGCCTGGGGCCGCTTCTGGGGCTGGGACCCCAAGGAAACCTGCTCCTTCATCGCCTGGGTCCTCTACGCCGCCTACCTCCACGCCCGAGCCACCTCGGGTTGGCGCGACACCAAGGCCGCCTGGATCAACATCGCCGGCTTCGTCGCCATGCTCTTCAACCTTTTCATCATCAACATGGTGATCTCGGGTCTGCACAGCTACGCCGGACTGAACTGAAACCGCTTCTACCTGTGCGTTCGACGCGTTGGCTCGTCGGCCTCGGCCCAATGATCGGCTTCGGTACGTCACCCGCGGCGACGGATCAGGTAACGACGAAGGCCGCCATCGGCGTTGGTCGATGAGCCGGTTTCAGCTGTTCTTGAAGGGGTTGAAGGTCTTTCCCAAGAGGTAGCCCAGGCGGACGGGCAGCGGTTTCATCGCGGCCGCGGAGATCTTGTTGACCGTGCCGGGGACACACACCGGCTTGCCTTTCATCACCGCGGCCCAGCCCTCGGCGACGACGGCGTCGGGCTGCTGCCAGAGAATGCCGGGCAGGTGCTCGGCTTTGTCGCGAGTGCCCATCACATCGTGGAATTCGGTGTGGGTGAAGCCGGGGCACAGGGCGGTGACATGGATGCCGTGGGGTTTGAGTTCCATGTCGAGGGCCTGCGAGGTGTTGAGGACGTAGGACTTGATGCCGGTGTAGAGCAGGCTGGCCGCGGGTGGGGCGAACGCTGCGACCGAGGACAGGTTGACGATGCGGCCCCAGCGACGTTCCTTCATGCCGGGGACGACCCGATGGGCGAGTTCGGTCTGAGCGGTCACCATCAGCTGGATTTCCTTGGCCAAGATTTCCCATGGCGTGTCGGCGAAGGCGGTCTTGCCCGACAGTCCCGCGTTGTTGATGAGGATGTCGATGTTCAGGCCTTGCTGGTCTGCGTGGTCAAGGATCGCGGCGGGTGCGGCGTGATCGGTGAGGTCGGCGGCGAACACCTCACAGCGCACGCCGTGCTGTTCGGTCAGCTGCGCGGCGAGTTCCCGCAGCCGGTCGCCACGGCGGGCGACCAGCAGCAGTTGGTGGTCTCTCGCGGCCAGGTGGTGGGCGAATGTCGCGCCGATGCCAGCGGAGGCGCCGGTGATCAGGGCGGTGCGGGGGGATGTGGTCATGGTTCCTTCGCTCAGGGTGGTGATCGTTCGATGCGGGCGTCAGGCGGGAGGGCCGGGCAACTCGCGGGGGCCGGGGGTGAAGGCGGTCCGGGCTGTGCCGATGTCGCCGCGATAGGGGCCGACCGGGCCTGTCAGTACGAACGGGCGGGGAACCCGGCGCTGTGCGTCGGTGAATCCCCAGGTACCCATGCCCAGGTAGACGCCCGGCGCCGCGCGCCGGACCTCGTCCACCATGTGGATCGACCCGCACAGCGAGGTGAAGGCGCGATAGATGAGTGTGTAAGCGGGAGCGCCGTCGTAGCGGGAAGGCGCCAAGAGGGTGCGCATGGGGTAGCGCTGCCGGACCCGGCCGAACTCGCCGAAAGTGTTGTAGCCGCGTCCACTGTTCTCGTCGACGGGCCGGAATGCCTTGCACAGCCACGGCCCGAGGGGGTTGGCCACGGCCGCTTTCCCGGTCACCTCGGCGAACAGGTTCGGCTGAGCCAGTAGCCAGGCGGCGTACTCGCCGTCGATCTCGCTGATCGTGGGGGCCTCCAGAGTCGTGAAAAGGGAGAGCAGCTGTTCGGTATCCAGCGCGCGCAGTTCAGCGGCCGCATTGTCGGTGTCCACGGGAACCAACCTCGTCTCTCGTGTTTCTTGAGCGGTACTCAAGAAACCGTAGCGCTTTCTTGAGCGCTGCTCAAGATAGGATGGCGAAGTGCCCCGGAATCGACGCCCCCAGGACCGCGAGGAGAAGCGCGAGGAGATCATCGCCGCCGCGCGACAGCTGTTCATCGATGACGGCTTCGAGTCGGCCTCCACCGCGCGGATCGCCCGAACCGCAGGCGTCGCCGTCAATACGATCTACTGGTACTTCCAGGACAAGGACGAGTTGCTCATCGCGGTACTGGATCGTCTCCTGGCCGAGGCGCTCTCCGCCTATACCGAAATGGCCGACATGTCGTTGAACGACCGGCTGCTGTGGGTGGTCGACCAGCTCGACCAGCTCCACGGGCTGGTCAATACTGTCCACGCCCGTGTTGCGGCTTCGCCCGCCATCGACGCCTGGCACTCCGCCTTCCACCGGCTGGCTGACGCGTTGTTCGACGACAGCCTCCGCGCTGCGGGTGTCACCGAGGCCGACCGCGCGGGAATGTCCGCCATCGGCACCTTCGTCATCGAAGGACTCCTCACCCACAAGCGCGACGACGCGGACAAACGAGCGATCGTCGATCTCCTCGTTCGCAGCATCACCACCGCCCCCGGTCTGTCAGGGCCCAACTGACCGCGATTCTGAGCTACGCCGGGACGGGCTGGACGGCTTCGGCTGCCCGGATATGTCCGCGAGGAAAGGCCGCGACACCCCGCTTGGTTCGAGGAAGAATCGAGCCGTGGACGACTGGCGCCTGATGGACCAGCAGGGCTGGCTGGCAGAGCGAACGCTGCGCTGGAGCCGATGGACCAGTACGTCACGCGATTGGGACCATGACCACTGCGCGTTCTGCTTCGCCGAGATCGCCGCTGCGGCCGCCCGCAGGATTGACGTGGTCGTTGCGCGGACCGAGCGGTATTCGATTGCTCGTAGGAGACTTCCGGTGTGATCGTGATGTGCGGGACTGCCGTGCGGTGGGTATCGGGTGACAGCACCGCAGGGGGTGTCATCGAGGTTCAGTTCAGCGATGCCACGGGGGTCGTGCATTCCATCGTCGACAAGGTTCCGGTGTTCTGCGGGCCGGAAAGCCGTGGTTTCCATCCTGGCTCCGTGTATCCGGCTCCGTGCCCGGTCGAAGTCGTCATCGTCGAACAGCTCGTCGGCCGGACGGTGGTGGATCTGCGGTGGTCGCTCTCGACCGCCGAAGAGCGCCGCTTCGTAGTGCCGGCGGCCGCGATCCCGGCCCCGCGGGCGTGGAGGTCCGACTTCCACGTGTTGCCGTGGGATGAGGTTGCCGCGACCTGCCGTCGGATGTCGGACCGGTACCCCGAATTCCGGCATGTGACCGACGTCGTCGACAGCGTGCTGCGCTCGGGCTGCGATCATCTGCTTGTCGGATCGGTTTCCATGCACGATGTGCTGGTCGCAGCTAGGCCGGTGGTGATCGGTGCGATCGAGGAGGTCGTCGTGCGTGCGCCGTCGTCGTTGGTGCCGGTGGCCGACGGGACCGTGGTGATCGACTGCCTGTCGGACGTTCATCCTGATCGTCTGGTGGCTCCGGTACACGAGGCCGTTCCGTTGTTCTGGCGCTGTGTCGGCAACGTTCTCGGCGTCACGCCAGGTCATCAGCCCTGGTGATAGCCGTTGGGGCGGCGTTGTGATCCTCTGGTGAACTATGGGCGAATCGGACAGGGGTCGGGGATGATTCGGCGGTTCGTGTCCACGTGTGTTCGAGGGAAAGCGCTTGATGAAGTTCATGGGTAAGGCTGTCGTCGCGATGGCGGCGGTGGGTCTTGCGGCCGGGTCGGTCATCGGGGCCGGTGCGGCGAACGCGGAGGGGAAGCTCTACGGGGCCATCGCCTTCAGCAGCCAACAGTGGTCGTACGGCACCGGTGTCGACTGGACCAGCCGCGAGTACGCGATCGAGGAGGCGCTGTTCTGGTGTGAGCTGGACGGTGCGTCCGACTGCGTCGTGCTGGTCGACTGGTCCGACGGCTGCGGGGCGCTCGTCTACACCGATGGCGCCGTGGCCACCGGCGCGGGCTTCAACAGTTCCGCCGCGCTGTTCGCCGCGCACACCAGCCTCGCCAGGTACCACCCGCCGGCCTTCCTGGCCAACGTCGGTTCCGCCGACAAGTCGGACACGGAGATCAGCGAGGTCGTCTGCACGGCCAACGCGTCCTGAGAACGCGGAAGACCCCGGAACCGCGACGGATCCGGGGTCTTCGGGTCGGCTCGAAATGCCTCCGGGATCAGCAGTAGTAGCAGATCTTGTTGGCCGGGAGTTCCACGTGGCAGTTGAGGCACACCGGCTTGCGGACCGGTTCCGGCTTGGGGACGGTGACGCGGGCCGAAGATGCCGAGGAGCGCTTGGGCTTGGTGGCGGCTTCCGCGGCTTCGGCGGTGGCCAGCGCCTGGGTGGTCTGCTGGCGCAGGGCCGCGACCTTGGGGGTGAGGGTGGGCAGGCCGCCGTCGGCGGGGAGGTCGGTGGCGTAGTGCTGGTAGCACTGCCAGCGGGCGGCGGCGGCGTGCATCTCGAGGTCGTCGGGGATGGGCAGGCCGGCGAGTTCGAGGATGTAGCGGTAGCCGGTGCCGACGGTCTGGTTCTTGCGCACGCACAGCGCGCTCAGCGGCGGCTCGTTGTTCTTGTGACAGTGCTCGGCGACCCGGTCGAGCACCACGGGCAGCCAATGCTGCCACTTCACCTGCGTGCGGATCCCGGATTCCTCCTGGACCAGCTCGGCCAGCTCGGTGTTGACGATGAAGTTGTTGAACCGGGTGGCGGTGTCGGCGAGCACCTCGTGTGCCGCGCGAGTCCACGCCGACCTGGCCTCGGTGAACGTCACGGCGCTGCCGTCGGCCGCGCGCCAAGTGGTCGGAATGGAACCCTGCTGCACATCGATCACCGGAATACGTTATCTATTCAGGTTTTTCAGGGTGCATCGGGGGTATGTGCGAGAGCTCACGCCTCAATGGTCGCCGGAGTCGTCGCGGTGCTGCTTGCCGAGTCGCCAGAGGAATTCCGGGTCGTCGTCGGGGCCGAGGATGGGCCTGCGCCCTCCGCCCGATGGGGGACGGGGCTTCTCGGGGCCGAACGCCTTCCAGCACAGCACCGCTACGGCCACGATCGCGATGAGTGCCAACAGGTACGTCACGTCGCTCACCTCCTGCTATCGAGGGTAGCCGTGTCCGCGCCGTGTGCACATGAGCAACGGAAGGGAAATTTCCGGCGAACGCGAGCCCATGCGGACTCGCGTCGGCCGGAGGGAGTCAGCGGGGCGCTGCCTCGGTGGTGAGCGATTTGAGCAACTGCAGAACCTCGGACTCGCGGAATCGGCGATGTCCGCCCGGCGTGCGCAGCGAACCGAGCCTGCCCGCATGGGCCCACCGAGTGACGGTCTTCGGGTCTACATGGAACATTGCGGCCACTTGGCCTGGTGTCAGCAGAGTGTCCTGGCCGCCGACGGTGATCGCAGTCATAGCTAACCTCTCCGTTCTCGACAGTTCCCTCATCAGATGGCGTCATCGTCGCACTGCGACCCCCACCTAGTCGAACCACCTACTGTTGGTAAAGGGGAAGTAATAGACAAAAGCCGCGAACAGGGCCTCATCAGTCCAGCTGTGCTGGGGTTAGGCTGTTCTGGTGAGTGAAGCAACTGGTCAGCAAGGTTCTGGCGCGGGGAAGCGGCTGGTCCGCAATCTGGCCCTCTACACGCTGGCCCGGCTCGGGCTCGTCGTGCTGATCGCCGCGGCGATCATGGGCGTGGCGTATCTCATCGGTATCGAGGTGCCGATCATCGTAGCGGCGCTGTTCGCGTTGCTGGTCGCGATGCCGCTTTCACTGACCCTGTTCAAGAAGTTGCGCACGCGCGTCAACGAGGACATCGCGATCGTCGACGCGCGCCGCCGGCAGGACAAGGCGCAGCTGCGGGCCCGGCTGCGGGGTGACGACGAGGCGTGAAGTACCTCGACCGCAGCGCGCCGCGGGACTGGGTCGACAACGCCGTGCGGCTGATCGACGCCGACTCCCAGCGCTCCGCCGACACCCACCTGCTGCGCTACCCCCTGCCCGCCGACTGGCCGGTGCAGCTGTACCTGAAGGACGAGTCGACCCACATCACCGGCAGCCTCAAGCACCGGCTGGCGCGTTCGCTGTTCCTGTACGCGATCTGCAACGGCTGGGTCACCGAGGGCACGACGGTGGTGGAGGCGTCGTCGGGGTCGACGGCGGTGAGCGAGGCGTACTTCGCCAAACTGCTCGGCCTGGATTTCGTCGCGGTGATGCCGGCGAGCACCTCGCCGCAGAAGGTGGCGCTGATCGAAGCGCAGGGCGGCCGTTGCCATTTCGTCGAGCGCGCGCCGGAGATGTACACCGAGGCCAAGCGCCTGGCCGCCGAGACCGGCGGGCACTTCATGGACCAGTTCACCCACGCCGAGCGGGCCACCGACTGGCGTGGCAACAACAACATCGCCGAGTCGATCTTCCAGCAGCTGGCGCTGGAGACCCATCCCGTGCCGGAGTGGATCGTGGTCGGCGCGGGGACCGGCGGCACCAGCGCCACCATCGGCCGCTACATCCGGTATCGCAGGCACGCGACCAGGCTGGCGGTGGTCGACCCCGAGCACTCGGCGTTCTTCGGCGGCTACGAGACCGGTGACGCGGGCTACGAGACCGGCATGCCGTCGCGGATCGAGGGCATCGGCCGACCTCGGGTCGAGCCGTCGTTCGTCGGCCAGGTGGTCGACCGGATGATCGTCGTCCCGGACGCGGCCTCGGTCGCGACCGCGCGCCACGCCAGCGCGGTGCTCGGCCGGCGCGTCGGCGGGTCGACCGGCACGAACCTGTGGGGCGCGTTCCACCTGGTCTCGGAACTGCTGCGGGATGGCCGCAGCGGAAGCATCGTCACCCTGCTGTGTGACGGTGGAGATCGCTACGCGGGCACCTATTTCGACGATGCCTGGGTCGAGAGCCAGCAGCTGGACCTCACCGGCCCCACCGCCGTCCTCACCGAATTCGCGGCGACGGGGCGTTGGAACGGCTGATTCCGGCCGACTGAACCTGACACAGGATGTCAGGTTCAGTTGTCAGGATCGTTCCATGACCACTACCTACTACACCGCCACCAGCCTCGACGGCTACATCGCCGACCCCGACAATTCGCTGGACTGGCTGATGGCCGTCCCCGATGCCGACGGCGCGACCGGCGATGTCGACGAGTTCCTGCGCGATATCGGCGCCATCTGTATGGGCGCGACGACCTACGAGTGGATGGTGGCGAACCACCCGCCGGAGGTCTGGCACGACCACTACGGTGACCGCCCGGCGTGGGTGTTCACGCACCGCCAGCTGCCCGAGATCCCCGGCGCCAACCTGCGTTTCGTGGCGGGTGAGGTCGAGTCGGTGCACAAGCAGATGCTCGCGGCCGCGGGGGATCGCGGTGTGTGGATCGTCGGTGGTGGCGAGCTCGCCGGGCAGTTCGCCGATGCCGGCCTGCTCGACGAGGTGATTCTCGGCGTGGCTCCGGTGGCTCTCGGTGGTGGCGCGCCCGTGTTCCCGCGCCGGATTCTCGCGGACCGCATGCGGCTGGTGGACGTGGTCCGGTTCGGTCAGTTCGCCAAGCTGGTCTACCACCTGAGCTGATTCGTCAATTTTTCTTGACATACATCGGTTCGTCAATCAAAATTGACGTCATGACCGATGCAACAACGCTCGCCTCGGCGGCGGGCAATCCCGATCCGGCGGTCGGCCTGCGGGCCGTTCTCGCGCTGCGCAGGCTGGCCGACCGGCTCGAAGCCATCCAGGTCGCCAATGCCAGGGCCAACGGTTGGTCCTGGCAGGCGATCGCGGAGGCGCTCGAGGTGAGCAAGCAGGCGGTCCATCAGAAACACAATCGGAAAGGTGGGACCCGCTGATGTTCGAGAGGTTCGGGCAGCATGCCCGCACGGCCGTGGTGCTGGCGCAGGAAGAGGCGAGGGAACTCGGCGCCGAGCGGATCGGGCCGGAGCACTTGCTGATCAGTCTCGTCGGCAACGCCGACCCCGGCCTGGCCGCCGTGCTCGCCGGGCGCGGCATCACCGCCGCGCAGCTGCGCACCGGCGTCGCCGAACGCGCGCAGGCAGGCCCACTCGGGATCGATGACGCCGCGGCCTTGCGTTCGATCGGCATCGATCTCGACGCCGTGCAGGCCAGTGTCGCCGAGAACTTCGGCGCGAACGCCTGGGACGACGCGGAACCCGAACCCAGGCGCGGTGTCCTCGAACGACTGCTCGGCGGCAACTGGGGGCACATCCCGTTCACGACCAGCGCCAAGAAGTCGCTCGAGCTCGCGCTGCGCGAAGCGGTGCATCGCAAGGACCGCGAGATCTGCTCGGCCCACCTACTGCTCGGCGTGCTGCGGGCCGACGAAGCCACCACGGCCGAACTGCTCGGCGGGCGGGCCGCGCTCACCGCGCTGCGCGCCGACATCGCCGGGATGCTCGACCGCGCGGCGTGAATTCTTGCCGCCGGTGTGTGTCAGACCCGGTGTGATGTCCGATTTCCGGCCTAGCATGGCTGTATGCAGCTAGCCATTCGATTGGTCATCAACGCCATTGCCATCTGGGCAGCGGTCGCGTGGATCGACAAGATCGACATCCTGACCCCGGCGGACTCGGGAAACTGGGGCAAGGCCCTGGTCATCCTGATCGTCGCGGCGGTGTTCACCGTGGTGAACGCCGTCATCAAGCCGATCGTGAAGCTCCTGTCCCTACCGTTCGTGATCCTCACGCTCGGCCTGTTCCTGCTGATCGTGAACGCGGGCATGCTCTGGCTGACCGCGAAGATCACCGAACTGTCCGACTACGGCCTGCGCGTCGACGGGTTCTGGGCGGCCCTGTGGGGTGGCGTGATCATCTCGCTGGTCAACTGGGTCCTCGGCATCATCGTCCCGGACGGCGACGACTAGCCGAAGCCGACGGCCAGCGCGCTGAGCACCGACCACGCCAGCATCGCCAGGCCGCAATCACGCAGGGCGGGAATCAGATCCAGCCCGCCCTTGCCCGTGCGCACGGGGGCGTTGGCCCGGATCGCGAGCGGTAACGCGAGCAGTCCGGCCAGCGCCAACGGCGTGCGGGCGACCAGCGCGAGGCTGACCACGAACGGCACCGCGAGCAGCACCAGGTGCAGGGTGCGGGTGCGCGCGTCGCCGAGTTTCACCGCGAGCGTGACCTTTCCGGCCTCGGTATCGGTCGGGATGTCGCGCAGATTGTTGGCGACCAGCACCGCGCTGGAGAACGAACCGACGGCGATCGCCATCAGCAGCCCGACCCAGTCGACGCGCAGCGCCTGCACGTACTGGGTTCCGAGCACGGCGACGAGCCCGAAGAACAGGAAGACCGCGATCTCACCGAAACCGCTGTAGCCGTAGGGCTTGCTGCCGCCGGTGTAGAACCACGCGCCCGCCAGGCACAGGGCGCCGATCAGGACCAGCCACCAGGCCGTGGTCACGGCGAGCACCAGCCCGGCGACGGCACCGACCGCCAGACTGAGCACAGCGGCGGTGCGGACGGCGGTGGGGGAGGCCAGCTTCGACCCGACCAGGCGCAGCGGGCCGACGCGCACGTCGTCGGTCCCGCGGATGCCGTCGGAGTAGTCGTTGGCGTAGTTCACGCCGACGATCAGTGCCAGCGAAACCAGCAGCGCCAGCGCCGCTTTCCACCAGACGGCCCCGTCGATGGACGCGGCCGCGCCGGTGCCGGCGATGACCGGCGCGATCGCGTTGGGCAGCGTCCGCGGCCGGGCGCCTTCGATCCATTCCGCTGCTGTAGCCATGGATCGAAGCCTAGCCTCGGCGTCAGGAACCGGTCGCCTCGGCGATGGTCTTGAGCCGGGCCAGGCCCTTGTCGAAGTCCTTGCCGATCATGTTGTCGATCGGGAAGACCTTGCCGAGCACGCCCATCAGGCCCGAGTGGGTGCCGGTCATCCGCCAGGTCACCTCGGTGCCCGCACCGCTCGGGACGAGGGTGAAGGTGACGAAGTTGGTGGCCTTGAAGGGCTTCTCGAAGGCCAGTTCGATGCCGATCTCGCGCTCGGCGTCGGCCTTGATCTCCATCGCGCCCGCGCCCGCCTTGCGGTTGCCGCGCCAGGTGTAGCGGGCGCCGACACCGGATTCGGGCCCGGTGTAGGTACGCGCGAGCTGCGGGTCGGCGTCCTCCCATGGCGACCACAGACGCCACTGGCGGAAGTTGTCGATGAAACCGTGGATGCGTGCGGGTTCGGCGGCAATGGTCGTGCGCCGGGTCACCTCGAAGTCGCCCATGCGCGACAGCCTAGGCCGCCGGGGTGACAAGTTCGTGGCGACGGCGGTGGTGTCGCGACGACGGGCGAGCGCGCGTGCTGGCACAGCGTCCCGGCGCCGCCCTCGCCTACGATGTCATTCGGCATGTCTGCACCTCATTCGGGCCCCGACGGGTCCTCGCCCGCCGGACCGGCGACCGCCGCTCGCGTCGTCGTCGGGCTGCTCGGCGTGATCGCGATCCGCCGCGACGAGACCCTCGTCGCCCTGCCGGGTGCGCGCGCCAGGTCCCTGCTCGCCGCGCTCGCCGTGCGGCCGGGTCGTGCCCGCAGCGCCCAGGCCCTCGTCGACGACGTGTGGGGCGAGCAGCCGCCGCGCGCGCCGATGAACGCCCTGCACACGCAGGTCTCCCGGCTGCGTGCCCTGCTGCCCGACGGTGCCCTGGAGATCGGTCCCGCCGGGTACCGGCTGACACTGCCCGCCGATTCGGTCGATCTCACCGCCGCCGCCGACCTCGCCCGCCGTGCCGACGAACACCTGGCGGCGGGCGACACCGCCGCGAGCCTGGCCGCGATCACCGCCGCCCGCGCGCTGTGGCGCGGCGAACCCGGCGCCGACCTCCCCGAGTCCGCCCCCGCCGACGATCTGCGCGCCGCCGCCGGCCAACTGCGCCGCGACCTGAACCGCGTCGAGGTGGCCACCCACGTCGCCCACGGCCACCCGGCCGCCGCGATCTCGCTCGCCCGCGCGGACGCGGCCGCCCAGCCGCTGGACGAGGGCGCCCACACCACCCTGATCCGCGTCCTCGCCCTCGCCGACCGCACCACCGAGGCACTCGAGGTCTTCGCCGCCTACCGCCTGCGCCTCATCGAGGAACTCGGCGCCGAGCCGGGCCCCACCCTGATCGCCCTGAACGCGACGATCCTGCGCGGCGACCCGATCACCCCGCCGAGATCCCGGCGCACTGCCGGCGCCGCGAACGCCACCGTCCCCGGGCCGACGACGGCTCGCCCGCGCTCCGGCAACCACCCGGCCGCCGATATCGCCCGCCCGCACGGCATCGAGGTGCAGATCCCCGGCGAGCCCCTCGACTCGGAGCCGGCTCCAGTCACGGCCACGGCCGATTACCCGCGCCGACCTGGCCCCGCCACGCCCGGCACGGTGTCGCCGCCTGGCCCCGCGACGCCCGGCACCGTGTCGCCGCCTGGTGGCGTGTCGCCGGGCACTGTGTCGCCGCCTGGTGGTGTGTCGCCGGGCACTGTGTCGCCATCTGGTGGCAGACCGCCGGGCACCGAGTCGCCGGGCATCGCGTCGCCGGACGCCGCGTCGCCGTCGGGCACCGCGCCACCTGGCACCGCGTCCTCGCCGGACACTTTTTCCTCGCCGGGCGGAGACGAAGTGGGCCGCTCGCGGCCGGTGACCGAGTCCGGGCGGCTAGCTGCCGAAGGCGCCGGCCCCGCGGATGACCCGCGACACCCGTCCGCGCCGGCTGGTCCGCGCGCGCGAGAATCGGACGGCCCACACTCGGCGCCGAATCCCGTCGCGTCGCCCGACGTGGACGGCCCCGGTCCCGCCCACGCGCTCGGCCTCCGCGCCGCGCCCAACGAATTGCTCGGCCGGGCGGACGATCTGACTGCCATCGTCGAGCTGACCCGGCGCTCGCGGGTGACCACCGTGCTCGGACCGGGCGGTACCGGCAAGACGAGGGTGGCCAACGCGGTCGGGGAAAAGTTCAGGGGCACAGTGCCGGTGGTGCTGGTCGAGCTCGCGTCGGTGCAGCCCGAGGCGGGCGGGACGAACGCGCGCGTCGACATCGAGGCGGCGATCGGGCATGTCATCGGACTCGGTGAGGTGATGCGCGAGCCCGGCGGGTTCCGGCCCGGAATCCAGCTCGACGCGCGCAGGCGGTTGCGGGAAGCGCTGGCCGCCCGCCCCAGCCTGCTGATCCTCGACAACTGTGAGCACGTGATCGAGGCCGCGGCCGAGGTGGTCGCCGATCTGGTGGGCGCGTGCGCGCAGCTCACCGTGCTCACCACCAGCCGCTCGCCGCTCGCGATCACCGCCGAATCGGTCTACCCGCTGGCGCCGTTGACGATCGACACCGCCGGCTCGCCCGCGACCGACCTGTTCTCGGCCCGAGCCCGCGCGGTGCGTCCGGACGTTCGGCTCGACCCCGAGATCGTGGCCCGCCTGTGCCGCACGCTGGACGGGCTGCCGTTGGCGATCGAGCTGGCCGCGGCGCGCGTGCGCACCATGAGCGTTGCCGAGATCGAAGCCCGGCTCGACCACCGGTTCGCCCTGCTCCGCAGCGGCGATCGCACCGCACCGCAGCGGCATCGCACCCTGCACGCGGTGATCGCCTGGAGCTGGAATCTCCTCGACCCCGAGCAGCAGGTCGTGCTGCGCAGACTGTCGATGTTCCCGGCCGGATTCACGCTGTCGGCCGCGGAAATCGTCGCGGCCGGACCCGATGTCGGGGTTGCCATCGACGGGCTCGTCGGACAGTCGCTGCTGACCGTTCTCGACGATCCGGACGGCACCGGAATCCGGTACCGCATGCTGGAGACGGTGCGCGAGTTCGGCGCCGAACAGCTCGCGGCCGCCGACGCCGGGTCCGGTGACGCCGAGACGACGCTGGTGCGCGACCGGATGGCCCGCTGGGCGCGGGAACTCGCGCTGGCCGCCGTCCGCGACCACCGCACCGGCGAGCAGGTGCCCATGGTGCTCGCGGTGACCGCCGAGCTCGACAATCTGGTCGCGATCCTGCGCACGGCCACCGCGCGGGCCGACGCCGACACGGTCTACACCGTGTTCCCACTGGCCGCGACGCTGTGGGTGATGCGCGGCTCGCACCTCGAATTCATCGGCTGGGCAGTCCGTCTCGTGGCGATCGCGCCGCCCGCTCCGACCTCGGGCGAAGCCGCCGACCTGCAGATGGTCGCGCACATGCTGACCTGCCTGCACCTGATGTTCCACCACGGCAGCGACATGCGTCCGGTCGCGGTGGCCCGGCTGCGGGCCCGGCGGCTGCTCGCGCACCCCGGCCTCGACCCCGGGCTGCGGCTGCTCGGCGAGCTGATCTCCGCCCGGCTCAACGGCTTCCGCATCGGCAGGCTCTTCGCCGAAGGTGTCAGATCGCCCGCGCGGGCGGCTCGCCTCGCGGCCCTGATCGCGCGCGCCAACTTCTGGGAGAACGCGGGCAATGTGTTCGGCTCGACCCGCGACTCGCTGCGCGCCCTGGACGACCTCGGCACCGATGACGTCTGGGGCATTTCGATGGTGTGCCAGCACCTGGCGCAGCTGTGCGGACAGTCGGCTCGTTACGCCGAGGCGGTGACCTACTACCGCAGAGCGCTGGCGGAGATGAACCGCTTGCGCGTCTACGACGAGATCCTGGAGAGCCGGTGCTATCTGATCGCGGCCCTGGTCGGCAGTGGTCAGCGCGAACGGGCGAGAGCGGAACTCGAATTCGTGATCCGCTCCGACGACGCGGGCCTGCGCCAGGTCGACGATCCCACCATCCGCCGCAACCACCGGCTCTCGACCGTCGCGACCGCGGTCGCCGAACTGGAACTCGTCGACGGCGACATCGACGCCGGGCTGCGGCATTACCGCCGCGCGCTGGATCTGCTCGGCTGGCCGGATTTCGAGCTCGTGCCCGGACCGGGCGCGATGATGATCTCGGCCGCCGCGGTCAGCGCCCACGTGCTGCACGGCAGGGCGGCCGAGGCCGCGGACCTGGTCGGCCAGATCGTGGAGACCACCGAGCGGCGGCTCTCGCAATACCTCGACCTGCCGCAGATCGGCGCGGTCGGCGCCGCCGTCGGTTCCTATCTGCTGGCGACCGATCCGGGGCGTCCCGAAGGCGCCGAATTGCTCGCTCTCGCGGTGTCTTCGGTCGCCAGACAGGACTATCCGTCGATGGAGCTGGCCCGCCACGTCGCGCTGCACCGGGATGTGACAGAGGTGCCGCCGCCGGCCGCGCGCACGCGACGGCTCGATGCGAGCACCCGTATCGTCGAGCTCATCAACGGGCTGCGCTGACACGCCGACGGCAGCCGATCCGGCCGGATCGGCTGCCGTGTGGCGGAATTCAGGCCCTGCGCATGTAGGCCCGCACGGTGAGCGGCGCGAACACCGCGATCACCACCAGCGAACCGACCAGCGACCAGACCAGGTCACTGCTGTAGATGTTGGCGTTCATCAGGTCACGGCAGGTGTTGACCATGTAGTACACCGGGTTGGCGTGGTTGATCGCCTGCATCCAGCCCGGCATGGTGCTCACCGGGGCGAACGCGCCGGACATGAAGGTCAGCGGGAACATCACCATCATCGAGATGCCCTGGACCGAGGCCGCGCTCTTGCCGGTGACGCCGACCAGTGCCCAGACCCAGCTGATCGCGAACGAGCACACCACCACGACCAGGCACGCCACGATCACCCCGGCGAATCCGCCACCGGGCCGGTACCCGAGGCACAGGCCGACGATGATCGTGAGCGTGGAGGCGATGCCGTAGCGCACCATGTCGGCGAGCAACGCGCCGGACAGCGCCGAAACCCGGGCGATGGGCAGGGATTTGAAGCGGTCGAACACGCCCTTGTCCATGTCCTCGCGCAGCTGGGTGCCGGTGACCACCGAGGTGAGTACGACCGTCTGCACGAGGATGCCGGGAATCAGCACGGGCAGGTAGTCCGCGACGCTGCCCGAGATCGCGCCGCCGAAGATGTAGGTGAACAGTGCCGTGAACAGGATCGGCTGCACCGTCACGTCGAAGAGCTGCTCGGGATTGTGCTTGATCTTGAGCAGGCCGCGATAGGCCATGGTGAACGAGGTGGAGATCGTCTCGCGCAGGCCCACCCGATCGCTGACGAGGGCGATGTCGTCGGTGGGTGCGGGAGCGGTGAGGACTGCGGTCATGCCGCGCTCCGTTCGGTGTCGTCGGAATCGGCCGGATGGCCGGTGATGGTGAGGAAGACCTCGTCGAGGGTCGGCTTGGAGACGGTGATCTCCTCGACGCCGATCTCCCAGTCGCGCAGGCGGATCAGCAGCTCGGCGGTGAGGTTCGGATCGGGCAGCGCCGCGGTGAGCCTGCCCGCCTCCGGGCTGATCTGGGCGGCGACGCCGAGGAAGTCGCCGACGATGCGGCGGGCCTCGTCGAGCTGGTCGCGGTCGAGCAGGGTCAGGTGCACCGAGGAGCCGCCGATGGAGGCCTTGAGCTGGTCGGCGGTGCCGTCGGCGATCACCCGGCCGTGGTCGATCACGGCGATCCGGTCGGCCAGCTGGTCGGCCTCGTCGAGGTACTGGGTGGTGAGCAGCACGGTCGCGCCCTCGGTCACCAACCTGCGGATGGTGTCCCACATCTGGGCGCGCGTGCGCGGGTCGAGGCCGGTGGTCGGCTCGTCGAGGAACAGCAGGGGCGGGGTCGAGATGAGGCTGGCCGCGAGATCGAGGCGCCTGCGCATGCCGCCGGAGAAGTTCTTCAGCGGCTTGTTCGCCGCCTCGGTGAGATCGAACTCCTCCAGCAGTTCGACGGCCTTGCGTCGGGCGTCGGGCCTGCTCAGGCCGAGCAGCCTGCCGAAGATGATCAGGTTCTCGGTGGCGGTCAGCATCTCGTCGACCGAGGCGTACTGCCCGGTGACGCCGAGCAGCGAGCGCACCGCGTTGGGCCGCTCGACCACGTCGTTGCCGAAGATCCTGGCGCTGCCGCCGTCGGGACGCAGCAGCGTCGCGAGCATCTTGATGGTCGTCGTCTTGCCCGCGCCGTTCGGTCCGAGCACCCCGTAGACCGAGCCGCGCGGTACCGCCAGGCTCACCCCGTCCACGGCGCGCTGCTTGCCGAACACCTTGACCAGACCGTCCGCCTCGACGGCGAGCGCTGAAGTGGGTGTGTAAGTCATGCGACCTACGGTGCCCGGCCCGCCTTGCACGGCCCTTGCGTCACGATGGCGCCGGCCATGCGAGCCCGCGCGAGATCAGTGTCGCGAGTTCGCCAGCAGGTGTTCGCGCAGGGCTGCCCGGTCGGGTTTGCCCGGTCCGCGCAGCGGAATCTCGCTCAGCACCGCGAGCTCACGCGGCGCGGCGATCGAGTCGAGTTCGGCGACCACGTGCGCGCGGATCTCCTCGAGTGTCGGCTCCGCGCCGGGCACCGGCACGATCGCCACCGCCACCCGCTGCCCGAGCCGCTCGTCGGGCAGGCCGAGCACGACACACTCGCTGATCCCGGGATGCGTGGCCAGCACGGCCTCGACGACCTGCGGGATCACCAGCAGCCCGCCGGTCATGATCGCCTCGTCCAGGCGCCCGGTGATCGAGAGCACGCCGTTCTCGTAGGTGCCCGCGTCCTCGGTGCGAAACCACCCGGGCTCGGCGAAGGCCGGATGATCGGGCAGGTTGCGATAGCCGCGGGCGATCATCGCGCCGCCGAGCAGCACCCGCCCGTCCTCGATGCGCACCTGGGTGCCGTCCAGAGGCACGCCCTCGTAGACACAGCCGCCGCAGGTCTCACTCATGCCGTAGGTCCGCACGACGGTGATGCCCGCCTCGCGCGCGCGTTCCAGCACCGGCTGCGGGGTCGCCGCGCCGCCGACCAGCACGCCGTCGAGTTCGGCCAGCGCCTTCGCCGCGATGGGCGAATCCAGCGACTTGATCAGCTGGGTCGGCACCAGCGCGGTGTAGCGGCGGGGGCCGCGCATGGCCGCGACCGCACCGGCCAGCGCCTCGGGCAGGAATCCGCCCGACACGTCGAGCACGGTCGGCTCGGTACCGGCCAGAATGCTGCGCAGCAGCACCTGGATGCCCGCGATGTGGTGGGTCGGCAGCGCCAGCAGCCAGCTGCCCGGCCCGCCGAGCCGGTCGTGGGTGGCGGTGCCACTGGCCCGCAGGGCCTCCGCGCCGAGCAGCGCGCCCTTGGGGATGCCGGTGGTGCCGGAGGTGGTCACGACCAGGGCGACGTCGTCGTCGATCGGGTCACCGGGCTTGAGCGCGTCGGAGAGCCTGCGCGCCTCGCGTCGATCCGTGGTCGGGATCGGCAGCCACGCGGGGCCGTTGCCGTCGAGCGCCTGCCGCAGATGGGGAAGTACTTCCCCGACACCGGAACCGGTCGGCATCTGCAGCGTCCGCAGGGTCTTGCTCACCCTGTCACCTCCGGATACAGCTCGCCGCGCGCCCTCACGGGTTCGATCGTGTCATGCGACCGACATGACCCGGCCAACGGGTCGGTTTGCCGGGAAACGGCTCGGAAATGCCAGGCATAGCGACTGCGATTCAGTAGACGGACAGTTCTCGCACTGCGGTCCGGACGACGGCGGTCGGGCGCTTGCTCGCAGCTATCGTGCGCGGCCGGACAGGGTTCGGCAACTCGGCTCGACCGCGCCGACGGCCCGCTCACTCCGGTGACCAGCGCTGATCCCGCCGTATCGGATGGTCCTCGGGAACCTGGACCAGCACGATCGGGACACCGTCGGGATCGCGCACCCACATCTCCCACAGCCCCCACGGCTCGAGCACCGGCGCGCGCTCGATCGCGATGCCCTTCAGCGCCAACTCCGCGGCCGCGTCGGAGATCTCGCGCACCTGCAGCCAGAGGGCACCGTCGAAGGTGCCCGGCTGCCCGCTGCCGCCGTGCGCGGCGACCTCGATCAGCGACTGCCCGGCGTAGAACACCGTGCCGCCCGGGTACTCCCGCGCGATCGCCAGGCCGAGCCCGTCCCGGTAGAACTCCAGCGTCCGCGCGTAGTCGCTGGGGCGCACGATGATCCGGCTGTTGAGAATCTCCACGGCGCGTCCTCAGAAGTACCAGGGATAGGGCGTCCAGTCCGGCTCGCGCTTCTCCAGGAAGGAGTCGCGACCCTCGACCGCTTCGTCGGTCATGTACGCCATCCGGGTGGCCTCACCCGCGAACAGCTGCTGGCCGACCAGGCCGTCGTCGAGCAGGTTGAACGCGTACTTCAGCATCCGCTGGGCCTGCGGCGACTTGCCGTTGATGTCGGCGGTCCACTCGAGGGCGACGTTCTCCAGCTCGTCGTGGTCGACGACCTTGTTCACCGCGCCCATCTGGTGCATCTCCTCGGCCGTGTACGGCCTGCCGAGGAAGAAGATCTCGCGCGCGAACTTCTGGCCGACCATCTTGGCCAGATACGCGCTGCCGTAACCGCCGTCGAAGGAGCCCACGTCGGCGTCGGTCTGCTTGAACCGCGCGTGCTCGCGCGAGGCCAGGGTCAGGTCACAGACCACGTGCAGGCTGTGCCCGCCGCCCGCGGCCCAGCCGTTGACCAGCGCGATGACGACCTTGGGCATGAACCGGATCAGCCGCTGCACCTCGAGGATGTGCAGCCGGCCGGCGCGGGCCTTGTCGACGGTGTCGGCGGTCTCGCCGCTGGCGTACTGGTAGCCGTTGCGGCCGCGAATGCGCTGGTCACCGCCGGAGCAGAACGCCCAGCCGCCGTCCTTGGGGCTCGGTCCGTTGCCGGTGATCAGCACCGCGCCCACATCCGAGGACATCCGCGCGTGATCGAGCGCGCGATAGAGCTCGTCGACGGTGTGCGGGCGGAACGCGTTGCGCACCTCGGGCCGGTCGAACGCCACCCGCACCGTGCCCTGCTCGATATGCCGGTGGTAGGTGATGTCGGTCAGGTCCTCGAACCCGGGGACGGGCCGCCACAGCTTCGGATCGAAAGTCACGACCACGATATTGCCCTATGCCTCACGAGTCCGGTACGAGGTCGTGACCCCGCAGGTCGAGCGGTCGCCGAGTATTTGCAAGACCCGGTGCGTATAGTTGCGCGTGCTCGTTCAACGAACCGATCCGGAGGAACCTGAAAGTGGTTGCAGCACTGTCTGAATCCCTGCTCGACGACACCAAGCGTCCGGCTTTCCTTGCCGACGCCGTCGAGGTTCTCGACGCCGAGGTCTCGGACAAAGGTGGTGCGTCCGGCCTGGCCGTGAAGGGTGGCTACGCGGCGGTCAAGAAGATCAGCCCGACCATCGTGCCCGACGCCCTCGCCTCGCTGGCCCCGAAGCTGCTCGATCAGCTCCAGCCGTACTGGGCGGAATTCACCACCTCGGGCGCGGGCACCTTCGCCGACCTGCTGACCGCCAAGTCCGACGAGGTCGCCGAGTCGCTGCTGGCCGTGACCGACGCCCGCGCCGAGGCGTCGAGCCGTCCGGCGCTGCAGAAGGTGTACTCGTCCATGCGCGGCTCGGCCAAGAAGCACGTCGTCGAGGCCCTGCCGCGGGTGGCCGACCTGGTGCAGAAGCACGCGGGCTGAGCCCATGGCGGGGTAGCCCCCGCCGCGATCGTCCGAGAGGCCGGTGCGAGTCCGCACCGGCC
>NZ_JARWOJ010000380.1 GCF_029868625.1 Nocardia neocaledoniensis
CTCCCATCCGGGAGACGCGGCCCTCGCTCGTTCCGGGGTTCAGCTCTGGGCGGTCGTCACGGCGTTGAGGACCACGTCGGCCACCGGCTTGCCGTCCGGGCCGCCGCCGACGACACCGGCGGCGGCGATGGTGGTGAGCACGTCGAGGCCCGCGGTGACGCGGCCGAAGGGGGTGTAGTTCGGCGGCAGCGGGGTGTCGCGGTGAACCAGGAAGAACTGGCTGCCGTTGGTCCCGGGACCCGCGTTGGCCATCGCGACGGTGCCCGCCGGGTAGACCGCGCCCGCGAGGTTCTCGTCGTCGAAGCGGTAGCCGGGCCCGCCGGTGCCGGTGCCGGTGGGATCACCGCACTGCAGCACGTAGATGCCGTCGGTGGTGAGACGGTGGCAGCGGGTGTGGTCGAAGTAGCCCTCGCCGGCGAGGAAGGCGAAGGAGTTGACCGTGCGCGGTGCGGCGGCGGCCTCGAGCGCGATCGAGATGGTGCCGCAGGTGGTCTCCAGCGTCGCGGTGTGGGTGGCGGCCTGGTCGATGGTGAGGGCGGGTTCGGCGGGCCACTGCTTGCCGTTGGGGGCGCCGGCCGGCGCCGGGGCGCAGCCCGGCACCGCCTGGTGCGCGGGGGCCGCGGTGGCGGCGGGGGCGACGGCCACCAGGGCGGCCGCGGCGGCGGCGAGGGCGAACCCGGCGCGGCGGGTGGTGGCGACGATGGATCGGTCCTGCGTATGACTGCTCACCTGGACGGTGTCTCCTCGAGATGGGGTGCTGCCGGACGATGTATCGCGCATCCTGCCAGCCGTGGGCGCCGGGAGCCAGACCCGGCGTCCCCGCGGCCGGAGGTGGTTGTGGCGGAGGACGACTCAGCGCGGGGTCAGCTGGACCACCACGCCGCCCTGCTGCCAGGTCTGATAGATGTCGGCCTTCGAGGGTTCGCCGTCGGCGGTGTAGCCGATGCCGTTGAACTTGGCATTCTGCTTGTTGTCCCTGGCGATCACCGCGTAGAGCTCGAGTACCGCCTGTTCGTCGGAATGCACGGTGGCGGCGAAGGTCTCGGGCGCGCCACCGCGGGTGACGGTCACCTCGGCGCCGCCGCGCAGGTTCTTCACCCAGGGCCGCAGCGCCGTGCCGATGAGCAGCGTGCCCTCGTGCACCGTGTAGGCCACGGGGACGTCGTACACTTTGCCGGATTTGCGCCCGGTGACGTGCAGCGTCGCCAGCCGCTTGCCGACGATGCCGGACAGCACCGGCACTTTCAGCAGACCGCGTACGAAGCGGTTCACCCTGTCCTGGTAGGGCCGCAGCGGTTCGGGGCCGGTGGTTGTCGGTGTGCCGTAAGGGTTTTCCGAAGTGGAGGTCATGGCTCCAGTATCAACCCGGCGGCGTGCGCGCGCACCCTGCCCACGCGGGACATTACGCTGCGACGATGACTTCCGAACCGACCGAGATCTGGCACAACCCGCGATGCTCGAAGAGTCGCAACGCCACCGCGCACCTGGACGCCGCCGGGGTCGCCTACACCGTGCGCCGCTACCTCGACGACCCGCCAACGGTCACGGAACTGCGCGCCGTGCTGGCCCGGCTCGACGCGCGGCCGTGGGACATCACCCGCACCGGTGAGGCGATCGCCAAGGAACTCGGCATGGCGGGCTGGGGGCGCACCGACGCCGACGTCGACCGATGGCTGGCCGCGCTCGCCGAGCACCCGCAGCTGATCCAGCGGCCCATCGTGCTCACCGCCGACGGTGGCGCGGTCGTCGCCCGCGACGACGAATCTCTGCGTGAACTGGGCTGATCCGCGATAGCTCGCGGGTAACTATTCGGGCACGACCGTAACGGGCGCCGCGATTCCCATGATGTAGATCACATCATCGGGACATGGGAGGTTGACATGACATCGCTTCGCAAGCTCGCCGTCGGCATCACCGCCGCCGGACTCATCGGGGCCTCGACCCTGCTCGCCGCACCCGCCCAGGCTCAGCCGCCGGGGCACTGCTCGGTGAACCCGATCGCGGGCACCGGCGCGTTCTCCCAGTGCGGCGATCCGGTCTGGCATCAGGTGCGGGTCACCTGCTGGGCCTGGTGGAACTGGTTCAGCAGCTACGAGCGCTACGGTCAGCCCGCGTTCGGCGGATTCCACTCCGAAACGGCCTGCGACCTGCCGTTCAGCATGCAGACCTGGCAGGTGATCGTATACTGAGTCAGCCTCGGCCGTCGAGCAGGCCGTCGAGGATGACGCGGGTGTCGGGGACGAACGGCCAGTCCGGGTCGCGCAGGTGGGCCCGCAGTTCGTCATCGCGCCACCACCAGCCGTCCGCGATCTCGGACGGCTGGTGCCGGATCGGCCCGTCGTAGCGCACCTCGTAGCCGAACAGGTGGCAGCGCAACGGTTTTCCGGCCCACACGCCGTCCCAGGACGCGGTGGCGCGCAGGACCGGCGCCACGCCGTCGATGCCGAGTTCCTCGCGTAGTTCGCGCACCGCGGTCTCGGCGGGATCCTCGCCCGCGTCGACGACGCCGCCTGCCAGGCAGTCGTGCATTCCCGCGAAGACGAGTTTGCTCTCGGTGCGCCGGTGGACATAGACCCGGCGGCCGTCGCCGGAACGCACCAGCACCCCGGCGCTGGCATGCCAGAGTCCCTCGCGATAGACGACGCCGCGCTCGGCCGCCCCGACCACGCGGCCCGTGGCGTCGTAGACGGCGAGCAGTTCCGACTCCGGGTGCGCGGTCACCGCCCGAGGGTAACCCGGGCGGCCCCACCTCACCCGCGCCGCGGTTTCGCCCCCGGCCGCGGTGCGGACGCGGCCACCCTGGTGGCGGGGGTGGCCGCCGGCGGGGGGGGGGCGGGGGGGGCCCCCTAGGGGGCCCCCCCCCGCGCCGGCGCCGGCGCCCCCCGCGACGGTGGCAGCGGCCGCGGCGAGCAGACCCAGCCGACGGCGGGATCGACGCTGTGCCAGCG